>NZ_JBEPEL010000094.1:0-25998 GCF_040300825.1 Streptomyces sp. NPDC000229 | reverse complement strand
GGAGCAGCTCGGTAGCTCGCTGGGCTCATAACCCAGAGGTCGCAGGTTCAAATCCTGTCCCCGCTACTGAAACCGAAGGCCCGGATCCCTCAGGATCCGGGCCTTCGGCGTGTCCGGCGACGCTCGGCCGGTACGACGAAGCCCCCGGCGCGCGGCCGGGGGCTTCGTCGTACGAGCGGGTCAGGCGGAGGTGCAGTTCGGGCAGACGCCCCGGTAGGTGACCTCGACGTCCGAGATCGTGAAGCCGAAGCGCTCCGTGTCCGGCAGGTCCGCCAGCGGGTTGCCCGTCGGGTGGACGTCGCGGATGGCGCCGCACTGCGCGCACACCAGGTGGTGGTGCGGGCGGTGGGCGTTCGGGTCGTAGCGCTTGGCGCGGCGGTCCGTGGAGACCTCCAGGACCTCGCCCAGGGTCACCAGCTCACCCAGCGTGTTGTACACCGTCGCCCGGGAGATCTCGGGGAGTCGCTCCACCGCGCGTGCGTGCACTTCGTCGGCGGTCAGGTGTACGTGGTCCCCGTCGAGGACCTCGGCCACGACACGCCGCTGTGCGGTCATTCGCCAGCCGCGTCCGCGCAGTCGTTCCAACAGGTCACTCATGAAGACCAGCCTAACAGGGAGAGGACTCAAGTCCTGAACGGGTGTGGCTTTGGAACTGGGCTTGACTTAGACAATGTCCATTGTAGGATCAGGAACGGCATTAGCCAAAGGACAGGCTTGCAGAACACCGCAGGACATACGCAGGAGGCGCACGTGACGCAGGGACCGCTCACCACGGAGGCCGGCGCGCCGGTCGCCGACAACCAGAACAGCGAGACGGCGGGCGTCGGTGGTCCGGTTCTGGTCCAGGACCAGCTGCTGCTGGAGAAGCTCGCGCACTTCAACCGCGAGCGCATTCCGGAGCGCGTGGTCCACGCGCGCGGCGCCGGTGCGTACGGCACCTTCACGGTGACCGCGGACGTCACCCAGTACACCCGGGCGAAGTTCCTCTCCGAGGTGGGCAAGCAGACGGAGACGTTCCTCCGCTTCTCGACCGTGGCGGGCAACCTGGGTGCGGCCGACGCCGTCCGTGACCCGCGCGGCTTCGCGCTGAAGTTCTACACCGAAGAGGGCAACTACGACCTCGTCGGCAACAACACCCCGGTGTTCTTCATCAAGGACGCCATCAAGTTCCCGGACTTCATTCACACCCAGAAGCGCGACCCGTACACCGGCTCCCAGGAGGCGGACAACGTATGGGACTTCTGGGGCCTGTCGCCCGAGTCGACGCACCAGGTGACCTGGCTCTTCGGCGACCGCGGCATCCCGGCGAGCTACCGCCACATGGACGGTTTCGGTTCCCACACCTTCCAGTGGAACAACGAGGCCGGCGAGGTCTTCTGGGTCAAGTACCACTTCAAGACCGATCAGGGCATCAAGTGCCTCACCCAGGACGAGGCCAACAAGCTCGCCGGTGAGGACCCGGACTCCCACCAGCGCGACCTGCGCGAGGCCATCGAGCGCGGTGACTACCCGTCCTGGACCGTCGGCGTGCAGATCATGCCCGCCGCCGAGGCCGCGACGTACCGCTTCAACCCGTTCGACCTCACCAAGGTGTGGCCGCACGCGGACTACCCGGTCATCGAGATCGGCAAGCTGGAGCTCAACCGCAACCCGCAGAACATCTTCGCCGAGGTCGAGCAGTCGATCTTCTCCCCGGCGCACTTCGTGCCCGGTATCGGCCCCTCGCCCGACAAGATGCTCCAGGGCCGCCTCTTCGCGTACGGCGACGCCCACCGCTACCGCGTCGGCATCAACGCCGACCACCTGCCGGTGAACCGCCCGCACGCCACCGAGGCGCGGACGAACAGCCGTGACGGCTTCCTGTACGACGGCCGCCACGCGGGCGCCAAGAACTATGAGCCCAACAGCTTCGGCGGTCCGAACCAGACCGGCCGCCCGCTGTGGCAGCCGGTTCCGGTCACCGGTGTGACCGGTGACCAGGAGGCGCCCGTCCACGCCGAGGACAACGACTTCGTCCAGGCGGGGAACCTCTACCGCCTGATGTCGGAGGAGGAGAAGGAGCGTCTGATCGCGAACCTGTCGGGCTTCATCGCCAAGGTCTCGCGCGACGACATCGCCGAGCGCGCGATCAACAACTTCCGCCAGGCGGACGAGGACTACGGCAAGCGGCTGGAGGCCGCGGTCCAGGCCCTGCGCGGCTGACAGCACTGGATCGCTTGTCGTAAGCAGAGGGCCGGCTCCCGTACGCGGGGGTCGGCCCTCTCGCGCGCCCGCTACCCCGCGGTCAGGGTGGCCTCCCGGATGGCGGCGCGGAGCCGCACCGGTGCCCAGCAGCGGATGATGTCGCGTACGGAGACGATGCCGACCGGCCCGTCGTCGTCCAGCACGATCAGGTGCCGGAAACCGCCATGGGCCATGGCCTGGGCGGCCTCCTCCAGGGTCCAGCCCGGCGCCGCGAAGACGACGTCGGTGGTGGTGTGCGCGCCGGCCGTCTCCAGGTCGGGGTTCTGGCCCGCTCCCACGGAGACGAGAATGTCGCGTTCGGTGAGGATGCCGAGGCCGCTGGTGTCGTGGTCCAGCACGACGGCCGCACCGACGCGGCGCGCCGCCATCAGTGCTGCCGCCTGGCGGAGTGTGTGTGCGGGGCCGATGGTGAGGACCACCGTGCTCATGGCGTCACGGACGAGCATGGGCGAAAGCCACCTCCTTGGTGAATCCCTCATGAGAAAGGATTCACAAGTTCACAAGCGGGGGGACTCTCAGAGTGGCAGCCGATGAGGCCCTCAACAAGAGGGCGGGGCCACCTGGCGCGCGCACGCCACTACGGCCCGTATGCGCCCAGCGGCGGGTTCAGCGCTGGTTCAGATACCCCAGCAGCTCCTCGTGCAGGAGCCCGTTCGACGCCGCCGCGTTGCCGCTGTGCGGGCCCGGCTTCCCGTCGAGGCCGGTGAACGTACCGCCCGCCTCCTGGACCACGATCGCCGTGGCCGCCATGTCCCACAGGGACAGCTCCGGCTCGGCGCAGATGTCCACCGACCCCTCGGCGACCATCATGTACGGCCAGAAGTCGCCGTAGCCACGCGTCCGCCAGCACGCGCGCGTGAGGTCGAGAAAGCCGTCCAGCCGCCCCTGCTCCTCCCAGCCGCTCAGCGACGAGTACGCGAACGAGGCGTCCGACAGCTCCGCCACCTTCGACACCCGCAGGCGCGTCGCCGACGAAAGACTGCGTCCGGTGTACGCGCCCAGCCCCTTCGCCGCCCACCAGCGGCGGCCCAGCGCCGGGGCCGACACCACACCCACGACCGGCTGGAAGCCGCCGGGCCCCGCCTCCATCAGCGCGATCAGCGTGGCCCACACGGGCACCCCGCGGACGTAGTTCTTGGTGCCGTCGATCGGGTCGATCACCCAGCGGCGCGGGCCGGTGCCCTCCACGCCGTACTCCTCGCCCAGGACCGCGTCCCGCGGGCGCGCCCGCTGCAGATGGCCGCGGATCAGCTCCTCGGCCGCCTTGTCCGCCTCGCTCACCGGTGTCATGTCGGGCTTGGTCTCGACCTTCAGGTCCAGGGCCCGGAACCGGTCCATGGTGGCGGCGTCGGCGGCATCCGCGAGGACGTGGGCAAGACGCAGATCATCGTGGTAATCGGCCATGGGGCCGACTCTATCCCGGTGGATCGGCTGCTTCAGCAGGGCCTATTGACAGTGCGTGGCCGCCCGTCAACTCTGAGCGCAGAGGCGGGGCGACGGCCTGGGAGGCGACGATGCCCACCGCGCGAGAAGCACTGCTGCACGCTGCCATGGCGGCGCTGGGGGGACTGCCCTGGTCGGCGGTCCGGATGGTCGACGTGGCATCCGCCGCCGGGGTCTCCCGGCAGACGCTCTACAACGAGTTCGGCAGCAAGGAGGGGCTCGCGCGTGCCCTGGTGCGGCGCGAGGCCGACGCCTATCTGTACGGGGTGGAGCGCGCCCTCCAGGCCCGGTCGGACGCGGCGGACCGGCTCGTCTCGGTCGCCGAGTGGACCGTGGGGGAGGCGGCCGCGCGGCCCCTCCTGCGCGCCCTGCTCACCGGCTGCTGGGGCGACCGGCTGCCCGCGCCCCGCCCCGCCCCCGTCCGCTCCCGCGTCCTCGCCGGCGCCCCCGCGCAGCGCCGTGCCGACGCCGGGGCGCCGGCCCCGGACGAGCTGCTGGCGGCCGTACGGGAGCGATCACGGGCCGTACTGGCGCGCGAGGGCGACGATCCCGGCGAGGCGGCCTGTGAGCTGGCGGTGCGGCTCGCCCTGTCGTACGTCGTCGCACCGGGCCCCGACGGGGTGGACGCGCTCCTGCGTCACGCCCTCAGTGCGACGAGCCCGACAGCTGGAGACCGATGACGCCGATGATGACCAGCGTGATCGAGACGATCTTCAGGACCGAGACGAGGTCGCCGAGGAAGACCATCCCGTAGACCGCCGTACCCGCCGCGCCGATACCGGTCCACACCGCGTACGCCGGACCGATGTCCAGCTTCCGCAGCGACAGGGTCAGCAGACCGAAGCTGCCCAGGGCGAAACAGGCGAACGCGACCGTCGGCCACAGCCGGGTGAACCCGTGCGACAACTTGAGGCAGACCGCGAAACCGGTCTCCAGGAAACCGGCGACAATCACCAGCAGCCACGCCATCGTCAGTGCCTCCCGCGTCGGTGACCTCGGTGAGTGATGTCGGTGACTGCTTCGTGTCACTTGGTGCGATTATGCACTTACCAACCGAAGCTATCCGCAAACGTGCGCGACTCAGTCGCCTTCGCGTCGCTCCCGCGTGGCGAGCAACCGCCGCAGCGAATACAGCCGGGCCGGATCGGCGTGACCCTCGGCGACCCAGGCGTCCAGCGCGCAGTCCGGCTCGTCGTGGCTGCAGGCGCGCGGGCAGTTCTCCGTACCCGGCACGAGGTCCGGGAAGGCGTTGATGACACGGGACGGATCGACGTGGTGCAGCCCGAAGGACCGTACGCCCGGGGTGTCGATCACCCACCCCTCCGCGCGGTCGAGCGGCAGCGCCAGCGCCGAGGTGGTGGTGTGCCGCCCACGGCCCGTGACAGCGTTGACGTCACCCGTCAGTCGCCGGCGATCCTCCGGTACCAGCGCGTTCACCAGGGTCGTCTTGCCGACACCCGAATGGCCGACGAACGCGGTGGTGCGCCCCGCCAGGTACTCGCGGACCCGGTCGGCGGCGGTGTGCCCGTCGTACAGCTCGTCCTGACTCGTCACGACGTACGGGATGTCGAGCGCGCCGTACAGCTCCAGGAGCTTCTCGGCCGGGGCGAGGTCGGACTTGGTGAGCACCAGCAGCGGCTCCAGGCCGCCGGCGTACGCCGCGACCAGGCACCGGTCGATCAGCCGGGGCCGGGGCTCGGGGTCGGCGAGTGCCGTGACGATGGCCAGCTGGTCGGCGTTGGCCACGACGACGCGCTCGTACGGATCGTCGTCGTCGGCCGTGCGGCGCAGCACCGAGGCGCGCGCCTCGATGCGGACGATCCGCGCGAGGGTGTCCTTCTTGCCGGACAGGTCACCCACCAGGGAGACCCGGTCGCCGACGACCGCCGCCTTGCGGCCCAGTTCACGGGCCTTCATCGCCATGACGACCCGCCCGTCGACGAGGCAGGTCAGCCGGCCGCGGTCCACGGTGAGGACCATGCCCTCGGCCGCGTCCTCGTGCTTGGGGCGGATGTTGGTACGGGGGCGGTTGCCCTTGGGGTTGGGACGGGAACGGATGTCGTCCTCGTCCGGGTTCTTGCCGTAGCGGCGCATGTCGTCAGGCCTCGAGCATTCCGGTCCACATCTGCGCGAAGTCCGGCAGGGTCTTCGCGGTCGTCGCGACGTTCTCGATCTCCACGCCGGGGACGGCGAGGCCGATGACCGAACCGGCCGTCGCCATCCGGTGGTCGTCGTACGTGTGGAACACGCCGCCGTGCAGCGGGCGGGGGCGGATGTGCAGCCCGTCGGCCGTCTCGGTGACGTCGCCGCCCAGCCCGTTGATCTCCTTGGTGAGCGCGGCCAGCCGGTCCGTCTCGTGGAGGCGCAGATGGGCGACGCCGCGCAGCGTGGAGGGCGAGTCCGCCAGGGCGGCGACCGCCGCGATGCCGGGTGTCAGCTCGCCGACCTCGCTCAGGTCCACGTCGATGCCGTGGATCGTGCCCGTGCCGGTGAAGGTGAGGCCCTGCTCGGTGAGCTCGCAGGAGCCACCCATCTCGGTGAAGATCTCCCGCAGCGCGTCACCGGGCTGGGTGGTGCGCTCGGGCCAGTCGGGGATGGTGACCCGCCCGCCGGTGACCAGCGCGGCGGCCAGGAACGGCTGCGCGTTCGACAGGTCGGGCTCGACGGTCAGGTCGCGGCCGAGCAGCGCGGAGGGGGAGACCCGCCAGACGTTCGGCTCGCCGCCGGTCTCGGGCTCGTCGACCTGGGCGCCGACCGCGCGGAGCATGTCGACCGTCATCCGGATGTGCGGCATCGACGGCAGCCTGTCGCCCGTGTGGCGCACCTCCACGCCCTGGTTGAAGCGCGGCGCGGACAGCAGCAGGGCGCTGACGAACTGGGAGGAGGACGAGGCGTCGATCTCCACCGGACCGCCCTCCAGGGCCCCCGCCCCGTGCACGGTCATCGGCAGTGCGCCGCGCGCCTCGTCGTCGATCCGGGCGCCCAGCGCGCGCAGGGCGTCGATCACGCCGTGCAGCGGCCGCTCGTAGGAGCGCGGGTCGCCGTCGAAGCGCACCGGGCCGGTGGCCAGCGTCGCGACCGGCGGGAGGAAGCGCATGACCGTTCCCGCGTTGCCGACGTCGATCGTGGCGGGGCCGTGCAGACCCGCCGGGATGACGCGCCACCGCTCGCCGGTGCCGTCCGGGCCCACGCCCTCCTCGATGCCGACGCCCATCGTGCGCAGCGCCTCCGCCATCAGCAGGGTGTCGCGCGAACGCAGCGGATGCCGCAGCCACCCCGGCTCGGAGGCGAGGGCGGCGAGCACCAGGGCCCGGTTGGTGACCGACTTGGACCCGGGCACGGTGACCGTCGCGTCCACGGCCCCAGTCGCGTACGGGGCCGGCCAGAGATCGAGCTGTGCGGGGGTTTCGGTCATGCCCCTCACTTTAGACGGGGCGCGTGGTCACGGCCGATCACAGGCCCAGCAGCCAGCGCCCCCCGCCGATCAGCGAGCAGAGAGTGACGGCGTGGAAGAAGAACAGCCACAGCGCCGCCGGGACATGCGTGAGCCGCGAGAGCTGATCGGCGTCCGAGTCCGGTGCCCCTCCGTGCCGCCGCTTGGCCTGGAGCTCGAAGACCGGGCGTACCCCGCCCAGCAGCAGGAACCACACCGCGCTGTACGCGAACGCCGACTGCACGTCCGGCTCCGTCAGCCACGACACCAGCAGGAACGCCGCGCCCGTGACGACGACGGTGAGCGCCCCGTACGCGTTGCGGATCATCACCAGCATGGCCAGCAGCAGCGCCGTGGCGATCCACAGCAGCAGGGTGACGCGGTGCGCGGCCAGCAGCCAGGCGCCGCCGAGACCGAGCAGGGACGGCGCGGTGTAGCCGGCGGCCGCGGTGAGGACCATGCCCAGGCCGGTGGGCCTGCCCCGGCTGACGGTGAGGCCGCTGGTGTCCGAGTGGAGCCGGATGCCGTCCAGACGGCGGCCGGTGAGCAGGGCGACCAGCCCGTGGCCGCCCTCGTGGGCGATGGTGACGGCGTTGCGCGAGACGCGCCACAGCTGGTGCGGGGCGGTCACGGCGAGGGCCGCCACGGCGGTGACGACGACGAGCCACAGGTCCGGGGCGGGCTGGGTACCGAGGACATCGGTGCTGGCCATTTTCTCGGACGGCTCCTCATGGTGTCAGTGGCGCATGGCAATGTTGGCAAGTATGTGCGGACGTTATTCGGCGAGTCGTAGGCCCGAGGATCTGACCGGACTCTTCCAGATAGAGAAATGGGAGCCGAAGGAGGCCCTGGCCCCCGACTGGAACGTGGCCCCCACCAAAGAGGTGTACGCGGTCCTCGAACGCCCCCTCAAGGAGAAGGACGCGGATCCCGACCGTCCGGTTCGGCAGCTGCGGGTCCTGAAGTGGGGCCTGGTGCCCTCCTGGTCCAAGACGCCGGAGGGCGCCGCCCGGATGATCAACGCCCGTGCGGAGACCGTGCACGACAAGCCGTCGTTCCGGCGGGCCTTCGCCCAGCGCCGCTGCCTCCTGCCCGCCGACGGCTATTACGAGTGGGTGACCGGCTCCGCCGAGCGGCAGCTGGAGGAGCAGGGCAAGAAGAAGCGCCCCCGCAAGCAGCCGTATTTCGTCACGCCCGCCGACGGGTCGGTGTTCGCGATGGCGGGCCTGTACGAGTTCTGGCGCGACCCCACCCTGCCGCCCGACCACCCGCAGGCGTGGTGGGCCACCTGCTCGGTGATCACCACCGAGGCCGACAAGGACCCCCTCGGTGTGGCCCCGGCCGAGGGCCCGCGCTCACTGGCCGACATCCACCCGCGCATGCCCCTGATGCTGACGCCCGACCGGTGGGACGCCTGGCTCGACCCGGCCCGCACCGACCTGGACGACCTGCGCTCCCTGCTCACCCCGCCGCCCGCGGGCCTGATGCGGGCCTACCCGGTGGCCACCGCCGTCAGCAACGTCCGCAACAACGGCCCCGAGCTGCTGGAGGAAATCGCCGCCCCCCAGGAGGGAACGCTGTTCTGATCCAGGGCCCCGGCCCCGGCACACGGCAGGATGGCCGGATGACCACCACCGAGACCATTCCGACCGGCGTCGGGGACGCCCGTATCACCTGGTACGAGGCCCAGGGCCGTGCCGCCCGCCTCGTCGTGGCGCTGAGCCACGGCGCCGGAGGCGGCATCGAGGCCCGCGACCTGAAGGCGCTGGCCGCGAGCCTGCCCCCCGCCGGAGTGACCGTCGCGCTCGTCGAGCAGCCCTGGCGGGTCGCCGGCAAGAAGCTGGCCCCCGCGCCCAAGCGGCTCGACGAGGGCTGGCGCGACCTGTGGCCGGCGCTCCGCGCACCCGGCCTGCCCGTGGTGGCCGGCGGGCGCAGCGCCGGCGCCCGGGTGGCCTGCCGCACCGCGCGCGAGCTGGGCGCCCGCGCCGTCCTCGCCCTGTCGTTCCCGCTCCACCCGCCGGGCAGCCCCGAGAAGTCCCGGGCGGACGAGCTGCTCGGCACCCGGGTGCCCACGCTCGTCGTCCAGGGCGGGAACGACCCCTTCGGCCGGCCGGACGAGTTCCCCGACGGAGACCACGAGGTGGTGGAGGTGCCCTTCGGCGATCATGGGTTCGCCGTGCCGAAGCGGGCGCCGCTCTCCCAGGAAGACGCCCTGAAGGTCCTCACCGACGGGGTCGGCACATGGATGAACGGCCTGGGGTGAGGTGACGGTGAAGTGACACCGGCGGGCGGGAATGACGGGGGGCCCGCACGGTGTTGTGACGGGCGTCGGTGAGAAAGCAGAGCCAGGAGAGGGAGTCCGTCGCATGGGTTCGACCATCTGCCCGAGTCGGTCGCAGTCCGCTGCCGAGCTGGACTGGACCGTGCTGCCGGCGGCCAGGACCGCCCCTGGCCTGACGGCCCGCACACCGGGTGGGAAGAATCGGAAGGACCTGTCCCCGGAAGGTCGACTATTCTCCGATTCGAGCGGGTCCGCACTCGGTCTCGCCGCCGAAGCGCTGGAGGAGGTGGGTCCGGTCACTGGGACCGACACAGGGACCGACGACGGCCACGAGGAGACGACGGCCGAGCGCAACGCGCGCTTCGAGCGCGACGCGCTGGAATACCTCGACCAGATGTACTCGGCGGCGCTGCGCATGACGCGCAATCCCGCCGACGCCGAGGACCTGGTGCAGGAGACGTACGCCAAGGCGTACGGGTCCTTCCACCAGTTCCGCGAGGGCACCAACCTCAAGGCGTGGCTGTACCGGATCCTCACGAACACCTTCATCAACTCGTACCGCAAGAAGCAGCGCGAGCCCCAGCGCAGCGCCGCCGAGGAGATCGAGGACTGGCAGCTCGCCCGTGCCGAGTCGCACATGTCCACCGGTCTGCGGTCCGCCGAATCCCAGGCGCTGGACCACCTGCCCGACTCCGACGTGAAGGAAGCCCTCCAGGCCATCCCCGAGGAGTTCCGCATCGCCGTCTATCTGGCCGATGTCGAGGGCTTTGCGTACAAGGAGATCGCGGACATCATGGGTACACCCATCGGTACGGTGATGTCCCGACTGCACCGTGGCCGTCGCCAGTTGCGCGGCATGCTCGAGGACTACGCCCGCGAACGCGGGCTGGTCCCCGCGGGCGCCGGAGAGTCGTCGAACAACGGGAAAGGCTCGGGCTCATGAGCTGCGGAGAGCCGCACGAGACGGACTGCTCGGAGGTCCTGGACCACCTCTACGAGTTCCTCGACCACGAGATGCCGGACAGTGACTGCACCAAGTTCGAGGTGCACTTCGAGGAGTGCTCCCCGTGCCTGGAGAAGTACGGGCTGGAGCAGGCCGTGAAGAAGCTGGTCAAGCGGTGCTGCGGACATGACGACGTCCCGGCGGACCTGCGTGCGAAGGTCATGGGCCGGATCGAGCTGATCCGGTCGGGCGAGGCCGTGCCGGACCACGACGTGACGGAGCCAGGAGTGACCCCCGCCACCCAGGAGTGACCCCGGCCACCCAGAAGACCCACGAGCGCCCCGCCCGTCCGTGAGTGACCCTCGCGGCAGGAGGCCCGGCGCCCGGCAGTGGTCGTGGCCGTCCGTGAGTGACCCTGCCCGGCAGTGGCCCCGGCCGTCCGTCCAGTGGCCCCGCGCGGCAGGAGCGCCCGGCAGTGGTGCCGGCCAGCCTCGAGTCGCCCCGTCCGGGAGGACGGCGGCCGCCAGCACGCGACCCCGCCGTCCAGGAGCAACTTCCGCCCGTACAGGCCCCGTTATCCGGGTCTTATGCCTCCCTTCACCCGAAGGTGCTAATCGGTTTCGTCCCGCCGCCGCACCTGGTCCAACTCGTTAGCCTGACGATCCACGTGGTCGACGAAAGGCGACGAGAGGCCGACGAGGCGGCGGGGAGACGGTGTGGGGATTCCGGTAGCGGCGCGCGCGTACATCGCGGGAGCCGTGTTGTGCGCCGTCACCGTCGCGCTTCCGGCGCTCGGCCCCGGTGCCGGGACTCCCTGGCCCGCTCTCGCGCTGCTCACCGGGCTCTGCGCGGCATGCGAGTGGCCCGCCCGCTGCCGCATGCTCGGCAGGGCGCTCGGCGCCGGTTCGGCCCCGGTGGGTGCCGGATCGTTCCTTCCCGTCCTGCTCGCCGCCGTCCTGCTGCTGCCGCCCGCCGCGGCCGCGATCGTCGCCGTGCCGGGCGCCCTGATCTCCCACGTCGAGCGGCGGCCCGCCCTGCCGCGCCGGATCTGGCGCGCGGCCCAGCTCGCCCTCGCCGCCTGGGCCGCCGCGCACACCGCCGTGCTCCTGCACGGCCCCGCCGCGGTGGCCGCCTCCGACTTCCCGTACGTCCTGCTGCCCGCCGGCGCCGCCGCGCTCGCCTTCTGCCTGGTGGTCACCGCCCTCGACGGCGGCATCCTCGCCGCGGCCGAACCGGTGCCGCTGCGCGCCGCCTGGCACGGTCTGCTGCCCCGGTCCCTCGTCCCGCACGCCGTGCACGGGCTCGCCGGACTGATGATGGCGGTGCTGTGGCGCAGCCCGTACGGCTGGCCGGCCGCGCTGTTCGTGCTGCTGCCCATGTACATCTCCTCCTGGATGTACGCCCAGTACCACCAGGAGCGCGCCGCCCATCAGGCCACGATCCGGGCCCTCGTCCAGGCCGTCGACATCAAGGACGCCTACACCCGGGGGCACAGCGAACGGGTCGGCCGGGCCTCCGTGCTCATCGCCCGCGAACTGGGCATGGACGAGACCCGGCTCGATGTGATCCGGTTCGCCGGGATCCTCCATGACGTCGGCAAGCTGGGCGTCCCGACGCGGGTCCTGCGCAAGGACGGGCCGCTGACCCCCCAGGAGCGGCGGGTGATCGAACTGCATCCGGAGTACGGGCACGAGATCGTGCGCGGTATCGGGTTCCTGGGCGAGGCGCGCGCCGCGATCCTGCACCACCACGAGCGGATGGACGGCAGCGGCTACCCGTACGGGCTGCGCGGCGACCGGATCCCGGAGGCGGCGCGCGTGGTCGCCGTCGCCGACGCGTTCGACGCGATGACGTCGACCCGCTCGTACCGGAGGGCCAGGCCCGTGGCGGCGGCGGTGGCGGAGCTGGAGCGGTGCGCGGGGCGGCAGTTCGACCCGCGGATGGTCCGGGCGCTGGTGCGCGCGCTGGACCGGCACGGCTGGCAGACGGCGGTCACGGCCGACGAAACGGCGCCCGGTGGTGCGGGGGCCGTTACCGGCGGGGCGGGCGGGCGGCGTGATTCCCCGCCACGGGCACGCCGAAACGTCCCGGCGGGACGGCAACCGGCACCCGGCCCCGGCCCCGGCCTCGGCCCCGGCTCCGGCCAGGCCTGGGGCGGCGCCCGGTGACCGCTTCACCGCAGCAGGCGCCGGTGCCCCGCCCCCGGAGCGGCAGCGGGCGGCCGTGCGCCCCGCTCACGGCCGCCGTGCTTCACACCGCCGCCGCGGCGGTCGCGGCGGCCGGCCTCGGCTGGACCCTGTGGCACGGCATCGCCGAGCCGGGTACCGCGCTGGCCTTCGGCGTCCTCGTCACCGTCGGCGAACTCGCCCGCTGGGGCGCCCGGCCGGGCGAGCGGGAACCGGCGCCCCTGGCGGCGGCCGGGGCCCTCGCGTACGCCCTGCTCGGTGAGTCCGCCGGGCGGCCGACCACCCACGGGGTCGCCCAGATCGTCGCCGTCGTCGTCGCGGGCGCCCTCGTCGGTGCCGTACCGCAGGTGGCCCGGGGACGCGGACCCGCCTTCGACCACGTGGCCCGCCGGGTGCTCACGGTCGGCTTCGCCGCCCTGTGCTTCCAGCCCCTGTACAACTCGGGCCAGCTCCTGCGGGCCACTGGACGAGGGCACTATTACGCGCTGTTCCTGGTGGTCCTCCTGGTCCTGTACGCCCTGTGCGACGCGGTGCTCGCCGCGCTGCTGCTGCGGGCCCGCACCGGCCATCCGTACGGCCCGCTCCTCCGCGACGAGCTGCGCGCCCTGCCGGGCATCGGCTCCGCCGTGTGCGCCACCGGCGCCGTGATGGCCCTGGCCGTGGCCGTCGCCGGGCTGTGGGCGCTGCCCGTGTTCTGCGTACCGCTGCTGCTCACCCAGCTCTCCTTCCGCCGGTACGCCGCCGTCCGCGACACCTACCGCCAAACCATCGCCTCCCTCGCGCGTGCCACCGAGATCGCCGGGTACACGTGCCCCGGACACGCCCACCGGGTGGCCGCGCTCAGCCGTGCCGTCGGGCGCGAACTGGGGCTGTCGGGGCCCGAGCTGACCGTTCTGGAGTACGCCGCACTCATGCACGACATCGGACAACTGTCTCTGGTCGACCCCGTACCGGAAGGCGCCACGGCCCGTCTCCCGGAGGAGGAGCAGCGGCGGATCGCGCTGCTCGGCGGCGCCGTGGTGCGTCAGACGGGCGTCCCGGCGGCCGTCGCGGTCATCGTGGAGCGGCAGGCCGACCCGTACCGCGAGCAGCCGCTGCCCGCGCGGATCGTCCGTGCCGTGAACGCGTACGACGAGCTGTCCCGGGAAGGCGCGCAGGGCGCGGGCGGGGCGCTGGGCGCCCTGGAGCGGCTCCGGCTCGGCACCGCGCGGGACTATCACCCGAACGTGGTGGAGTCGCTCGCCAGAGTCCTCGCCCGGGGCGGCGTCACGGGGCCGGCACCTGGGTAACCCATGGGTAATGAGCGGGCGTGCGACCCGGCATGGTTGGATGCGAACAAGAGGGTGTCCGGGGGCAGAGACCTTCAGCGACCGGCAGACCGGCAGGCGGGAATCGTGAGGATCTTCGGGAAGGTACGGCATCGGCCCTCCGCCTCGTGGCGGCAGGCCACCGACCGCGCGTTCACGCTGATCGGGGACGGGCGGTACGAGGACGCGGGCGCGCTGCTGACGCGCGCGGCGGACCTGGAGCCCTGGCTCTCGGAGTCCTGGTTCAATCTGGCGCTCCTGCACAAGTTCCGGCACGACTGGGAGCAGGCGCGCACCGCGGGGCTTCGGGCCGTCGCGCTGCTCGACAAGGAGACGGGGGCGCCCGACTGGTGGAACGTCGGGATCGCCGCCACCGCGCTCCAGGACTGGCCGCTGGCCCGCCGCGCCTGGCAGGCGTACGGGCTGAAGGTGCCCGGAGCCGCCGCGGCCGGCGGGGAACCGACCGGGATGGAGCTGGGCAGCGCCGCCGTACGGCTGTCGCCGGAGGGCGAGGCCGAGGTGGTGTGGGGCCGCAGGCTGGACCCGGCCCGGATCGAGGTGCTGTCCATTCCGCTGCCGTCCTCGGGGCGGCGCTGGGGCGAGGTCGTGCTGCACGACGGGGTCCCCAACGGCGAGCGGACGACGTCGGCCGGGCACAGCTTCCCCGTGTTCGACGAGATCGAACTGTGGGCGCCGTCCCCCGTACCGACCTGGGTGGTGCTCCTGGAGGCGGCCACCGAGGACGACCGGGACGCCCTGGAGCGGCTCGCGGCCGACGCCGGGTTCGCCGCCGAGGACTGGTCCTCGTCGGTACGGCTGCTGTGCCGGGCCTGTTCGGAGTCGCGGATGCCCAGCGCCGAGGGCGAGGGCGAGCACCTGGACCCGCACGACCACAGTGAGCCGGGGCACCCGGGGCCGCTGGGCCACCGGTCGCCGGGCGAGCTGTGGGTGCCGGAGCGCGAGTGCGGCATCGCCGCGCCCGCCGGGCTGGTGCGCGGACTGCTGGACGGCTGGGTGGCGGACAGTCCGGACAGCCGTGAGTGGCGGGATCTCGAGGAAGTGTGCTGACCCCTGTCGCTGTCGGCCCGTAGGCTGTACGGGCACAACGCGGCGTGCTGTACGGGCACGGCACGGCATCGGGTACTCAGGAAGGCGCAGAAGCGGACATGGCGCAGCAGGAGACGGCTCAGCAGGTCGACGACGAGGGCTTCATCGTCGACACGGAGGACTGCGAGGAGCGCGAGCGCGCGTACCGCGAGCGCGGCACCTCCCGCCCGATCACGGTGGTCGGCAACCCGGTGCTGCACAAGGAGTGCAAGGACGTCACCGAGTTCGGCGAGGAGCTCGCGCGGCTGGTCGACGACATGTTCGCCAGTCAGCGGACGGCGGAGGGCGTGGGCCTGGCCGCCAACCAGATCGGTGTCGACCTGAAGGTCTTCGTGTACGACTGCATGGACGACGAGGGCGTCCGGCACGTGGGCGTGGTCTGCAACCCGGTGCTGGAGGAGCTGCCGGTGGAGGGGCGCGTCCTGGACGACTCCAACGAGGGATGCCTGTCCGTGCCGGGCGCGTACGCCTCGCTGGCGCGGCCGGACTACGCGGTCGTGCGCGGCCAGGACGTGCAGGGCAACCCCATCAAGGTGCGCGGCACGGGGTACTTCGCCCGCTGCCTCCAGCACGAGACGGACCACCTGTACGGGTACCTGTACATCGACCGGCTGTCGAAGCGGGACCGCAAGGACGCGCTGAAGCAGATGGCCGAGGGCACACCGCGCTACCCGGTCGTCGCGAACGACTGAGCCACCCGCCTGCCGAGGGCCCCGTTCCGGTTGACCGGGACGGGGCCCTCGTATGACATGTGGCCGGCTGCCATTGGGCGGACAAATGACAAGCGGCCAGGACCTGTTGACGCGCGTCGACCCGCCGGTCAGTCTCGTGGGCGTCCCCTTCGACGATGGAGGCCCCATGCTCGGAAGGACCGCACGACTCCTCCTCGCGCTTGTCATGCTCATGGCTGCGTCGCTGGCCGGTGTCGTCGCCGCCGCCGGCACCGCGCACGCCGACGGCTGCTACACCTGGTCGCGCACCCTCTCCCAGGGCGCGACCGGCGCCGACGTCACCCAGCTGCAGATCCGGGTCGCCGGCTACCCCGGCTACGGCGGCGTCCTCGCCGTCGACGGCGCCTACGGCCCGGCGACCACCGCCGCGGTCAAGCGGTTCCAGACGGCGTACGGACTCGCGGCCGACGGCGTCGCCGGGCCGGCCACCTTCAACAAGCTCTACGCCCTCCAGGACGACGACTGCACGCCCGTCCACTTCGGCTACGGCGAACTCAACGACTGCAACACCACCTGGGAGGGCGGAGCCGTCAGCGCCGCCACCGCCAAGTCCAACGCGCTGCGCACCATGTGGAAACTGGAAGCCATGCGGCACGCGCTGGGCGACCAGCCCATCACCGTGACCAGTGGTTTCCGGTCGCACGCGTGCAACGACGCGGTCGGCGGGGCGTCGGGCAGCCGCCATCTGTACGGGGACGCCGCCGACCTGGGCGCGGGGCCGCACTCCCTGTGCAGGCTCGCCCAGCAGGCCCGTCACCACGGATTCAACGGCATCCTCGGCCCGGGATACCCCGGACACGGCGACCACACGCACGTCGACCACCGCGCGAGCCGCTTCTGGTCCGCCTCCAGCTGCGGCATCTGACCGGTCGGGCCGCCCGACGGGCGAGCACCGCCCGGCCGACGCCCGGCCGGCGCCACGACCAACACCCTGTACAGGGCGTACCTGGCCCACACGCCCGTCGCCGCGGACCTGATACCCGGGCCCGCGGCGACGGTCGGCGCGGCGGCGCAGGCAGCGAGCCGCCTGCGCCTTGTCTCAGAAGTCCTCGTCCAGGTCGACGGACCCCTCCACCGCCACCTGGTAGGCGGACGGGCGGCGCTCGAAGAAGTTCGTCAGCTCCTGGACGCCCTGGAGCTCCATGAACGAGAACGGGTTCTCCGAGCCGTACACCGGGGCGAAGCCCAGCCGCGTCAGACGCTGGTCGGCGACGCACTCCAGGTACTGGCGCATCGACTCGGTGTTCATGCCCGGCAGGCCGTCACCGCACAGGTCGCGGCCGAACTGCAGCTCGGCCTCCACGGCCTCCTTCAGCATGTCGGTGACCTGCTGCCGGAGCTCGTCGTCGAAGAGCTCCGGCTCCTCCTTGCGGACGGTGTCGACGACCTCGAACGCGAAGTTCATGTGCATCGTCTCGTCGCGGAACACCCAGTTGGTGCCGGTCGCCAGCCCGTGCAGCAGGCCGCGCGAGCGGAACCAGTACACGTACGCGAAGGCACCGTAGAAGAACAGGCCCTCGATGCAGGCGGCGAAGCAGATCAGGTTCAGCAGGAAGCGACGCCGGTCGGCCTTCGTCTCCAGCCGGTCGATCTTCTCCACCGAGTCCATCCAGCGGAAGCAGAACTGCGCCTTCTCACGGATGGAGGGGATGTTCTCCACGGCGTCGAACGCCGCCGCGCGGTCCTCCGGGTCGGGGAGGTAGGTGTCGAGCAGCGTCAGATAGAACTGGACGTGCACGGCCTCCTCGAACAGCTGCCGGGACAGGTACAGCCGCGCCTCGGGAGAGTTGATGTGCTTGTAGAGCGTCAGCACCAGGTTGTTCGCGACGATCGAGTCACCGGTCGCGAAGAACGCGACCAGCCGGCCGATCAGGTGCTGCTCGCCCGGCGTGAGCTTGGCGAGGTCGGCGACGTCGGAGTGGAGGTCGACCTCCTCCACGGTCCAGGTGTTCTTGATGGCGTCCCGGTAGCGCTCGTAGAAGTCCGGGTAGCGCATCGGGCGCAGGGTCAGCTCGAAGCCCGGGTCGAGAAGGTTCTTGGCAACGGACATTACTGGCAGGCCTCGCAGGACTCGGGGTTTTCCAGGGAGCAGGCGACCGCGTCTTCCGGGGTCACCTGTGCGGGTACGGGGGCGGCGGCGGACGCCTGGGCGGCGCGGGCGATCCGGGTCGCGGGGCGCGAGCGCAGGTAGTACGTCGTCTTCAGGCCCTGCTTCCAGGCGTACGCGTACATCGACGACAGCTTGCCGATGGTCGGCGTCTCCAGGAACAGGTTCAGCGACTGCGACTGGTCCAGGAACGGCGTACGCGCCGCCGCCATGTCGATCAGACCGCGCTGCGGGATCTCCCACGCCGTCCGGTACAGCTCGCGCACCTCGGCAGGGATCCAGGTGAAGCCCTGTACCGAGCCGCTGGCCTCGCGCAGTGCCTCCCGGGTCTGCGCGTCCCACACGCCCAGCCGCTTCAGCTCGTCCACCAGGTAGGAGTTGACCTGGAGGAACTCACCCGACAGCGTCTCGCGCTTGAACAGGTTCGACACTTGCGGCTCGATGCACTCGTACACGCCCGCGATCGAGGCGATCGTCGCGGTCGGCGCGATGGCGAGGAGCAGCGAGTTGCGCATGCCGACGGCGGCGATGCGCTCGCGCAGGGCGGCCCACCGCTCCGGCCAGTTCAGCTCCACGTCGTAGTGGTCCGGGTGCAGCACCCCGCGCGCGGTACGGGTCTTCTCCCAGGCCGGCAGCGGGCCGTTGCGCTCGGCGAGGCCGGCGGACGCCTCGTACGCGGCGAGCATGATCCGCTCGGCGATCCGCGTCGACAGGGCACGCGCCTCCGGGGAGTCGAACGGCAGCTTCAGCTGGAAGAAGACGTCCTGGAGGCCCATCGCGCCCAGGCCCACCGGCCGCCACTTGGCGTTGGACCGCCCGGCCTGCTCGGTCGGGTAGAAGTTGATGTCGACGACCCGGTCGAGGAACGTGACGGCCGTGCGGACGGTCTCGTCCAGCCGCTCCCAGTCGATGTCCCCGCCACTCACGAACGAACCGAGGTTGACCGAGCCCAGGTTGCAGACGGCCGTCTCCCCGTCGTCCGTGACCTCCAGGATCTCGGTGCACAGGTTGGAGGAGTGGACCGTGTGGCCCGGCTCGGCGGTCTGGTTGGCCGTACGGTTGGAGGCGTCCTTGAAGGTCATCCAGCCGTTGCCGGTCTGCGCGAGGGTGCGCATCATCCGGCCGTACAGGTCACGGGCCGGCATGGTCTTGCGGGCCAGCCCCTTGGCCTCGGCGGCGCGGTACGCGGCGTCGAACTCGTCGCCCCACAGGTCGACCAGCTCCGGCACGTCGGCCGGCGAGAACAGCGACCACTCGGCGTCGGCGTTGACCCGGCGCATGAACTCGTCGGGGATCCAGTGCGCCAGGTTCAGGTTGTGCGTACGCCGGGCGTCCTCGCCGGTGTTGTCGCGCAGCTCCAGGAACTCCTCGATGTCCGCGTGCCAGGTCTCCAGGTACACGGCCGCCGCGCCCTTGCGCCGCCCGCCCTGGTTCACGGCCGCGACCGAGGCGTCCAGGGTCTTCAGGAACGGCACGATGCCGTTGGAGTGCCCGTTGGTGCCGCGGATCAGCGAACCGCGCGCCCGGATACGGGAGTACGACAGGCCGATGCCGCCCGCGTGCTTGGACAGTCGCGCGACCTGGTGGTAGCGGTCGTAGATGGAGTCCAGCTCGTCCAGCGGCGAGTCCAGCAGGTAGCACGAGGACATCTGCGGGTGGCGCGTACCGGAGTTGAACAGCGTGGGGGAGGAGGGCAGGTAGTCCAGCCGGCTCATCAGCCGGTACAGCGCCGCGACCTCGTCCAGCGCCCGTACGGAGTCGTCCTCGGCGAGCCCGGCCGCGACCCGCAGCATGAAGTGCTGCGGCGTCTCGATCACCTTGCGGGTGAGGGGGTGCCGCAGCAGGTAGCGGGAGTACAGCGTCCGCAACCCGAAGTAACCGAACCGGTCGTCGGCCGCCGGGTCGATGAGCGCGTCCATCCGGTCCGCGTGGAGGGTCACGAACGCGGCCGTGCGGTCCGCGATCAGCCCCTCCCGGTGCCCCACCGCCACCGACGCCGAGAACGCCACCGCGCCCTGCCCGGCCGCCTCCTCCGCGATGGTCCGCGTCAACAGCCGCGCCGCGAGCCGGGAGTACGCCGGGTCCTCGGCGATGAGTCCGGCGGCCGCCTCGGTGGCGAGCTCGCGCAGCTCGGCCTCGTCCGAACCGGCGTGCCGGCCCCGCAACGCGGCGGCGGCGACCCGGCCGGGGTCGGTGTCGGGCAGATCGGCGGTGAGGTCGGTCAGGGTCCGCAGCAGTACGGTCCCGGGTCCGTCGCTTCCGTCGCTCTCGATCGCTGAAACCGGACCGGCTGGCGCGATGGTCACGTGGGGGCTCTCCCTCGCTCGGCTCGGGGCCACCACGGACGCGGGCAGGGGAGCGGGCACGCCTGGCACAAGGGCGCAGAGCACCGCGTCCACCGGCCCATTCCGCGAGGCCCGGACGTCTGGGCACCCGGGCCGGACGGTCCGGGCGCGCTGTCGGCAGGTCTTCGGACTCGTACGTACACAAAGGCACACCAACACACCGTTGCGGGACAGTTCCGGATTTCCACCGGATTCCCCTGCGGCGACAGCGAGCACGAGCATACATGTGGGGGGCGCCGGTTGAGGCACCCCCCACATGTTGTGTCTTCCGTTGACTCAGAACTCCAGCGTGTACGTGAACAGCGTCACGCCCGGAAGCGGCTGCCAGTCCCGCTCCGGGGTCCGGACGAACCCCAGCCGCTCATAGATCCGGTGTGCCGCGCGCATGGACTGGCGGCAGGACAGCACCAGTCGCGCGCACCCCTCCACCGCCCGCGCCCGCTCCACGCACGCCCGTACGAGTGCCTCGCCCGCGCCCCGCCGCCGCGCCTCCCGCGCCACCGCCAGCATCCGGAACTCCGCCTCCCCGTCGCGTGCGAGGCCGGCCCACGGCCCGCCGCCCTCCGCGACGAACGTCACTCCGCCCACCACCCGTTCGTCCTCGCCGACCGCGACCAGCACCTCCGCCTCGGCGGCCCGCCGGGCCACGTCCCGCAGCTCGATCAGGTACTCGTCGCTCTCCCCGAAGGCCAGCAAACCGTCCCCGAGATACGCCTGAGCCGTGACCTCGGCGAGCGCCTGGTGTTCCTCCGGCCGTACCGCCCTGATGGTGATGTCCATGGTCCGAGTGTGGAGGGGTACGGCGACGGGCCGCCGCATTTCCGTCCCCGGAAACACGGCGGCCCGTCGTGCCGTCACCCGCTCAGCAGCAGCGGAACCCGTCGCGGGGGTCCGCCTCCCGCGCGTCGGTGCGCCGCCGCTCGAACTCGCGCCGGGTCATCACCTCGGCATCCGGGTCGCAGGAGCGGAGGTGGGCGACGTACGTGTCGTACGCGGCCTCCCCGGACAACTCGCGGACGTACCAGCGCACCCAGCCCGCCGCACGCCGCAGCCGCCCGCCCGGCCCCGTGGCCGTCGCGGGGCTCACTTCGAGCCGCTCCCGGCCGGCACCGCCTCACCGGAGCCGCCGTCCTTGCGGACACCGCCCTCGGGGCCGAGCCCGGCCGCGACCAGTTCGGCCTTCTCCTCCGCCGTGGGGAACAACCCGGCGGGGGCGACGATCCTGGACTCGGTGTGCGGGACCTCCGAGAGCTTCACCCCGGCGGGGTTGGTGATGGCCTTGTAGCAGACCCGTCCCGCGTCGGCGATCACCACGATGATGAGGAGGGCGAAGAGGGCGGAAAGGACGCCGTCGACGGTGGAGTTGGTGACGACGGTGTGCATGTCGTCCATCGACTTCGCGGGAGCCAGCACCTGCCCGGATTCGATGCCCGCCTGGTACTTGTCCCGCTGGGCGAAGAAGCCCACCCGGGGGTCGGCCGAGAAGATCTTCTGCCAGCTGGCGGTGAGCGTGACCGCCACGTCCCAGGCGAGCGGCACCGCGGTGACCCATGCCCACTTCAGGCGGCCCGACTTGACGAGCAGGGTCGTGCAGACGGCCAGCGCCACGGCGGCCAGCAGCTGGTTGGCGATGCCGAACAGCGGGAACAGCTGGTTGATGCCGCCGAGCGGGTCGTGCACGCCCACCCAGAGGAAATAGCCCCAGCCGCCGACGACGACCGCGCTGGCGAACCAGACGCCCGGCTTCCAGCTGACCTGCTTGAAGGGCTTGTAGACGTTGCCGAGCGTGTCCTGGAGCATGAAGCGGCCCACGCGGGTTCCGGCGTCCACCGTGGTGAGGATGAACAGCGCCTCGAACATGATGGCGAAGTGGTACCAGAAGGCCTTCATCGCGGTACCGCCGACGACGGCGGAGAAGATCTCCGACATACCGAGGGCGAAGGTCGGTGCGCCGCCGGTGCGGGACAGCAGCGACGCCTCCTCGACGTCCGCCGCGGCCTTCGCCAGCTGGTCGGGGGAGATGGTGAAGCCGAAGTTCGACACGGCTTCGGAGGCCGTCTGCACCGTCGTGCCGACCACGCCCGCGGGCGAGTTGATGGCGAAGAAGAGACCGGGGTCGATGATGGACGCCGTGATCATCGCCATGACGGCGACGAAGGACTCGGTGAGCATCGCCCCGTACCCGATCATCCGGATCTGGGTCTCCTTCTGGACCATCTTCGGGGTGGTGCCCGAGGAGACCAGGGAGTGGAAGCCGGAGAGCGCGCCGCACGCGATGGTGATGAAGACGAACGGGAACATCGAACCGGCGAAGACCGGACCGTCGCCGCGGCTCGCGAAGTCGGTGACGGCAGGCATCTTGAGGGTCGGCAGGGCGACGAAGACGCCGATGGCGAGCAGGGCGATCGTGCCGACCTTCATGAAGGTCGAGAGGTAGTCGCGCGGCGCGAGCAGCATCCACACCGGCAGGACCGAGGCGAGGAAGCCGTACACGATCATCCAGATGACCAGGGTGCCCGGCTCCAGGGTGAAGGTGTCGGCGAGGGAGGACTCCGCGACCCAGCCGCCCGCGACGATGGCCAGGAGCAGCAGCGCGACACCGATGACCGAGACCTCGGTGACCCTGCCCGGCCGCAGCACCCGCAGGTAGACGCCCATGAACAGGGCGATCGGGATGGTCATGCCGATGGAGAAGACACCCCAGGGCGAGTGCGCCAGGGCGTTGACGATGACCAGGGCCAGCACGGCCAGCAGGATGATCATGATGGCGAAGACCGCGATGAGCGCGGCGGCTCCGCCGAAGGGGCCGATCTCGTCACGGGCCATCTGGCCGAGCGAGCGGCCGTCGCGGCGGGTGGAGAAGAACAGCGTCACCATGTCCTGGACGGCACCGGCGAAGATCACGCCGACGATGATCCAGATCGTGCCCGGCAGGTAGCCCATCTGCGCGGCGAGGACCGGCCCCACCAGGGGACCGGCGCCGGCGACCGCCGCGAAGTGGTGGCCGAAGAGGACCCGGCGGTCGGTGGGGTGGAAGTCGACACCGTTGTCGAGCCGCTCGGCCGGGGTCGCCCGGGTCTTGTCGACCTTGAGCACCCGGTTCGCGACGAAGCGGGAGTAGAAGCGGTAGGCGATCGCGTACGAGCCGAGCGCGGCCGCGAGCATCCAGGCGGCCGATATCTCCTCGCCGCGGGAGAGCGCGAGCACGGCCCAGCCGGCCGCGCCCACGAGCGCGACGAGCGACCAGATCACGATCGATTTCGGCGCGAGACCCGTCCGTGAAGAGTTCGGTGGTGCCGACGGCTCTGGCATGGTGCACGTCCCCTCGCTGATCACCTGTAATGGGCAGGAAATCTAGGGGAGCCCCTCGCGCAGCGTCACCCCCCGTCCGCATATCGGTACGGCAACGTTTGGAGCCGGGTCGCCCCGGAGGGCGGCACCTCAGCCGTTCGGCCGCTTCAGCCTCGCCACGAACTTGTACCGGTCGCCCCGGTACACCGAGCGCACCCACTCCACCGGCCGGCCGTTCTCGTCCAGGGAGTGGCGGGAGAGCATCAGCATCGGCAGGCCCACGTCCGTACCGAGCAGGCCCGCCTCCCGCGGGGTGGCCAGCGAGGTCTCGATCGTCTCCTCCGCCTCGGCGAGGTGGACGTCGTAGACCTCCGCCAGTGCCGTGTAGAGCGAGGTGTACTTGACCAGCGACCGCCGCAGGGCCGGGAAGCGCTTCGCGCTCAGGTGCGTCGTCTCGATGGCCATCGGTTCGCCGCTCGCCAGCCGCAGTCGCTCGATGCGCAGGACGCGCCCGCCGGGCGAGATGTCGAGCAGCCCGGCGAGGGTGTCATCGGCCGTCACGTACCCGATGTCCAGGAGCTGCGAGGTGGGTTCCAGACCCTGCGCGCGCATGTCCTCGGTGTACGAGGTGAGCTGGAGCGCCTGCGAGACCTTCGGCTTCGCGACGAACGTGCCCTTGCCCTGGATGCGCTCCAGGCGGCCCTCGACGACCAGCTCCTGGAGCGCCTGCCGCACGGTCGTGCGGGAGGTGTCGAACTCGGCGGCGAGTGTGCGCTCCGGCGGTACCGGCGTACCCGGGGGCATGGTTTCCGTCATGTCCAGCAGGTGCCGCTTCAGCCGGTAGTACTTGGGCACGCGCGCGGTGCGGGTGGCTGCCCCGCCCTCGGTCTCGGTGCCGCCCCCATCCGTGGCCATGGCCCGCCTTCCCGACTCCTGTGCTGTTGCCGTCACCGGCTCCTCCGTCTTTTGCGGCTCACATGGTGGCACGGACCGGTCACAGGTCGTCGCCCTCCCTCAGGTGTCGGTCCGGTAACGGACCCGACTGCCCTTCTTATACACCCTTGACACCCCTAAAGGTCTAGGCCAAGCTCCGGGTTACTGGTCTAAACCATTAAAGACCAGGTCCCAGTCCCACGGGCAGCACGGGCAGTACACCGGTATGGCTTCGCGGTGGGGGCAGGGTTTGCAGGCATCCCTGAGGAGGGTGGCGTGAAGCGCAAGCTCATCGCGGCGATAGGCGTCGCGGGCATGATGGTCGGCACTGCCGCGTGTGGCTCGGACGACGGCAAGGGGGGCGGCAGCGACGCCGGCGGCAACAAGACCCTCACCGTCTGGGTGATGGACGGCTCGGCGCCCGACGCCTGGATCAAGAACGTCAACAAGGAGTTCGAGGCCAAGCACAAGGGCGTCAAGGTCAAGGTCGAGATCCAGCAGTGGAACGGCATCCAGGAGAAGGTCACCACGGCCCTCTCCGAGGACGCCCCGCCGGACGTCATCGAGCTCGGCAACACCCAGACCGCCGGCTATGCCGCGACGGGCGGCCTCGCCGACCTCACCGAGGACAAGGCCACGCTCGGCGCCGACGGCTGGAACAAGGGCATGCTCGCCTCCAACGAGCTGGACGGAAAGCTCTACTCCGCCCCCTGGTACGCCGCCAACCGGGTCGTCGTCTACGACAAGGCCGCCTTCAAGAAGGCCGGGGTGACCCCGCCCAAGACCCGCGCCGAGTGGATCGACGGCCTGAAGAAGCTGAAGGCGTCCGACCCGAAGTCGCAGCCCATCTACCTGCCCGGCCAGAGCTGGTACGTCTACGCCGGGTTCGTCTGGGACGAGGGCGGCGACCTCGCCGTCAAGGACGGCGAGAAGTGGAAGGGCAACCTGTCCTCCCCCGAGGCCGTGGCCGCCATGAACTTCTACAAGGAGCTGCAGTCGTACTCGACCGCTCCCAAGGACAAGGACGAGGCGACCCCGCAGCAGTCCACCGACATCGTCCCCAAGGGCGGCGTCGCGTCCTGGATCGGCCTCGGCTGGGAGGCCGGCGGCGCGATCGACGCGATGAAGAAGGCCGGCAAGACCGCCGACTTCGGTTACTTCCCGATCCCGGGCAAGACCGCCGACAAGCCCGGCTCCGTCTTCTTCGGCGGCTCGAACCTCGCGGTGTCCGAGCGCTCGCAGAACAAGGACCTGGCGAAGGAGTGGCTGGCCCTGGCCGCCGGCAAGGAGCACATGGCCAAGTACGCCGAGGCCACCCAGGGCGCGCTGCTCCCGAACAACGACGCGGCGCAGTTCAAGCCCCCGGCCGGTTCGTTCGCCGAGGCGATGGCCAAGGCCGCGCCCGTCGGCAAGATCACCCCGGTCACCCCGGGCTGGGCGAACGTCGAGACCGCGCCCAACCCGATCAAGGACTACATGACCAAGGTCCTGAAGGGCGAGGACGCCAAGAAGGCCGGCGAGGCGGCCGACAAGGTGATCACCGAGCGCGTCAACCAGCAGCCAGCCGAACGCCGCCACCGTCAGCGCGAGCGCGGCGCTGGAGACCACCGGCACGTACGGGCCGAGGAACTCGACGGAGCCGTAGTT
>NZ_JBEPEL010000093.1:0-26030 GCF_040300825.1 Streptomyces sp. NPDC000229 | reverse complement strand
GATCAGCAGCGCCAGCAGCAGCGCGATGCCGATCAGCGGCCCGGCCTGTCCGGTGCGAGCCGCGGACCGGCCGTGTCCGGTGCGAGCCGCGGACCGGCCGAGGCCGGGAGACCCGGTCCGCGACCCCCGGGACGGTCAGCCGGTCCGTACGGAGGTGCTGCGCGCGCACGGGCACGCTCAGCGGCTCCAGGCACTCGTCCGGCTTCCCCACCGCGGAACGGTGGCCCCGTAACCGGCCGGCGATCCCCGGTCGGCGTCCGCTCAGAACCCCCCGCCCCCGGCCCGCACGAGGCCCGTCTCGTACGCCAGGACCACCACCTGGACGCGGTCCCGCAGCGCCAGCTTGGTGAGGATGCGGCCCACATGGGTCTTGACCGTCGCCTCGGACAGGACGAGCCGGGCCGCGATCTCGCCGTTCGACAGGCCCTGGGCCACCAGCATCATGACCTCGCGCTCCCGCTCGGTCAGCTTCTCCAGCGTCTTGTCGCGCGGCTCCTGGCCGGTGGCCGGGAGCATCGGGGAGAAGCGGTCCAGGAGGCGCCGGGTCGTGGACGGCGCGACGACCGCGTCGCCGCTGTGCACGGAACGGATCGCGCTGAGCAGCTCACCGGGCGGCACGTCCTTCAGCATGAAGCCGCTGGCGCCCGCCTTCAGACCCGAGAACGCGTACTCGTCGAGGTCGAAGGTGGTGAGGATGAGGACCTTGGGGGCATCCGGCGAGCCGCAGATGCGGCGGGTCGCCTCGACGCCGTCGAGCCTCGGCATCCGTACGTCCATCAGCACCACGTCCACGGCGGTGGAGCGGAGGACGTCGATGGCCTCCGCTCCGTCGCCCGCCTCCGCCACGACGTCCATGTCCGGCTGGGCGGCGAGCACCATGCGGAAGCCGGTGCGCAGCAGCACCTGGTCGTCGACGAGCATCACGCGGATGGACATACGGCAGTCCTTACGAGGGGGTCAGTGGGCGGGCTTGAGGGGGAGCAGGGCGCTGATCCGGAAACCGCCGCCCGGCCGCGGTCCGGCGTCCAGGGTGCCGCCGACCATACCGACGCGCTCGCGCATGCCGATCAGGCCGTGGCCGCGGCCGTCGGCGCCGCCGTCCTCGTACAGCTCGTGCGCGGCGCCGCGCCCGTCGTCCTCGACCAACAGACCGAGGCCGTCGTCGAAGTACACCAGCCGTACGCTCGCCCCGGCGTCCGGGCCGCCGTGCTTGCGGGTGTTGGTCAGCGCCTCCTGGACGATGCGGTACGCGGTGAGCTCGACGCCGCTCGGCAGCGGGCGCGCGGTGCCCTCGACCTTGAAGTCGACGGTCAGGCCCGCGGCGCGGACCTGCTCGACCAGTTCCTCGATCTGCTGGACGTCGGGCTGCGGCACGTAGTCCTCGGAGTCCTGCGGCTCGCCGGTGCGGAGGATGCCGAGCAGCCGGCGCATTTCGGCGAGGGCCTGGCGGCCGGTGGTCGAGATGGTGTCCAGGGCTTGCCTGGCCTGGTCGGGCGAGGTGTCGAGGACGTAGGCGGCACCGTCGGCCTGGACCACCATGACGGAGACGTTGTGCGCGACGACGTCGTGCAGCTCACGTGCGATACGGGCACGCTCGGCGGCGACGGCGACCTTGGCCTGGGCCTCGCGCTCGCGCTCCAGCCGGGAGGCGCGCTCCTCCAGTTGGGCGAAGTAGGCGCGGCGGGTGCGCATCGAGTCGCCGAGCACCCAGGCGAGGACGAACGGCACGGTCATCACGACGGTGAAGAAGATCTTCCCGGCGGTGGAGACGTTCTCCTCCGGCCAGCGCACCTGTGCGAGCGGCGCCGCGCACACCCCGCCGACGAGCGCGAGGCGGGAGGCCCAGCGGGGGCCGTCGCTCTGCGCCCCGACCGTGTAGATGACGACGAGCATCGCGAAGTCGGCCGGATTGATCTCGATGTCCAGGGCCAGCTGCGCGACGCCCAGGGCGGCGCAGAGCACCAGCATCTTCTCGGGCGCGCGACGGCGCAGCGCGAGGGTGAGGCAGAGCAGCACGACGATCCCGGCGGCCACGGCGCGCGGTTCCGCACCGTTCGGGGCCTCGGCCACCCACAGCGAGGAGAACCCGAGGAGCATCACAGCCCAGAAACTGTCGACGCCCGTGGGGTGTCTGCGGATGAAGTCATAGAGGCGCTGCACGTAACCCAGCGTAGGGAAGACCGATAGGTGCATGGGTCAACCGGAGGTTCCATCCACGGGACGGAGGCGTACTCCGCAAGGTGGAGACTGGTGCCCGTGAATGATGAGACGTGTCAGTGGCGCGGTTGGCGCGCGGCGGCGGAAGCGGCTCTCTACGGGCCCGACGGCTTCTATCTGCGCCCCGAGGGACCGGCGGGGCACTTCCGCACGTCCGTGCACGCCTCGCCGTTGTTCGCGGAGGCGGTGGCCCGGCTGCTCGCCGAGGTGGCGGAGGAGCTGGGCGGCCCCGACGAGATCGCACTGGTCGACATGGGTGCGGGACGCGGCGAGCTGGTGGCGGGGGTGCTGGCGGCCGCCCCGGCGGGCCTTCGGGTACGGGCGTACGCCGTCGAACGCGCCGCCCGGCCCGAGGGGCTCGACCCGCGCGTCACGTGGACGGCCGAGCCGCCTTCCGGCGTGCGTGGCCTGCTGTTCGCGAACGAGTGGCTGGACAACGTGCCGCTGGACGTGGCGCAGCTGGACGAGTCGGGCACGCCCCGGTACGTGGAGGTGGCGCCGGACGGCACGGAGCGGCTGGGTGCGCCCGTGGCGGGCGCGGACGCCGCGTGGCTGGCCCGCTGGTGGCCGCTGCGGGAGCCGGGTGAGCGCGCCGAGATCGGCCGGCCGCGCGACGAGGCCTGGGCGAGGGCGGTGTCGTCGTTGTCGGCGGGCCTGGCGGTGGCGGTCGACTACGCCCACACGGCCGCCGCCCGCCCCCCGTTCGGCACCCTCACCGGCTTCCGCGCCGGGCGCGAGGTTCCCCCGGTGCCCGACGGGACGTGCGACATCACGGCGCATGTGGCCCTCGACGCGTGCGCGGCGGCGGCTTCCGTGCCGTGCGAACCCGATCTGGTCGCCCAGCGGGAGGCGCTCGGGCGGCTCGGGGTGAGCGGTGGGCGGCCGCCCCTGGAGACGGCCCGGACGGACCCCGCCGGATACGTAAGGGCCCTCGCGCGGGCCGGGGAGGCCGCCGAGCTGACCGCGCGGGGCGGGCTCGGGGACTTCACCTGGCTGCTCCAGCGCGTGCCCGGCGAGGGATACTGTCCGGCATGACGGAGACCACGGTCGGCATCGGCGGTGCCGCGGAAAGCACCGACATGGTGCTGAACATCGGACCCCAGCACCCCTCCACGCACGGCGTGCTGCGCCTCCGCCTCGTCCTGGACGGCGAGGTGATCCGGCACGCCGAGCCGGTCGTCGGCTATATGCACCGCGGCGCGGAGAAGCTCTTCGAGGCGCGCGACTACCGCCAGATCATCATGCTGGCCAACCGCCACGACTGGCTGTCGGCGTTCTCCAACGAGCTCGGTGTGGTCATGGCCGTCGAGCGGATGCTCGGCATGGAGGTCCCGGAGCGTGCCGTCTGGACCCGCACCCTGCTCGCCGAGCTGAACCGGGTCCTCAACCACCTGATGTTCCTCGGTTCGTACCCGCTCGAACTGGGCGGTATCACCCCGATCTTCCATGCTTTCCGGGAGCGGGAGGACCTCCAGCACGTCATGGAGGAGGTCTCCGGCGGCCGGATGCACTACATGTTCAACCGGGTCGGCGGCCTCAAGGAGGACCTTCCGGCCGGCTGGCTCGGCCGCGCCCGTGACGCGGTGGCCGAGGTCCGCTCCCGTATGGACGTGTACGACCGGCTCGTCCTCGGCAACGAGATCTTCCGCGGCCGCACCCGCGGCGTCGGCGTCCTGTCGCCGGAGATCGTCCACGCGTACGGGGTCAGCGGCCCGATCGCCCGCGCCTCGGGCGTCGACTTCGACCTGCGCCGCGACGAGCCGTACCTGGCGTACGGGGACCTCCAGGAGACGCTGGAGGTCGTCACCCGCACCGACGGCGACTGCCTGGCCCGCTTCGAGTGCCTGCTGGGGCAGACCCACAACTCGCTGGACCTCGCGGACGCCTGCCTGGACCGGATCGCCGAGCTGCCGCCCGGCCCGATCAACCAGCGGCTGCCGAAGGTCCTCAAGGCCCCCGAGGGCCACACCTACGCCTGGACCGAGAACCCGCTCGGCCTCAACGGCTACTACCTGGTCTCCAAGGGCGACAAGACCCCGTACCGCCTCAAGCTGCGCTCGGCGTCCTACAACAACATCCAGGCGCTGGTCGAGCTGCTGCCCGGCACGCTGGTCGCGGACATGGTGGCGATCCTGGGGTCGTTCTTCTTCGTCGTCGGCGACATCGACAAGTAACCGGCCCGCTCCTTACGGCACGCTTCCTCTACGACCCCGTGTCCCCCACGTCACCGCGTCACGCCCCACGTCACCGCGTCACGCCCCACGTCACCGCGTCACGCCCCACGTCACCGCGTCACGCCCCACGTCACCGCGTCGCGTCCTACGACACCGCGTCACGCCGCAGCTCCACCACGTCCAGCTGCTCGGTCTCGTCGTGTGCGGTCAGGTCGATGACCTTGCCGACCGCGCGGTCCTCCCGTCGCCGTACGGCGAGGGCCTCCTCGCCCACGACGTCGGCGAGGTCCTCCTCCTGCACGGACTCCAGCACGTTCTTCTGCGTGCCGAAGAAGTCGAAACCGCCTTGGAGGCGCGGCGCCGGGCGGCGCTGTTCGGCGCGTGGCACGACCGCTGCGGCCGGTGGGACCCGGCGCATCGAGGAGGCGCCGTGGACGGAGGGGGCGGCGGCCGACGGGCGGTCGTGCTGCCGCTCGGCGACCGCCGCGTGCTTCCCCTGCGGCTCGTCCGCCTCACGGGCCCGCTCCGCCAGGTCGCGGCGCCGGGCCTGCTCGGTGGTGCGCCTGGCCTCCTGCTCGGCGGCGTTGCGCGTCAGGTTCTCCAGCGCCTTGGCGGCCTGGAGGTAGGCGGCCGGCGTGGGCGCGGAGCTCGCGGCGGGCAGTGCCCGGGTGGGGGCGGCCGCCTCCAGGGCGAGCCGGCGGCGGCCCTCCAGGGCGCTGGCGCGCTCCGTCTCGGCGTTGGCGTACCGGCGCAGCAGCTCGGCGTGCTCATTGCGCAGCGCGGCCAGCTCGACCCGCTTGGCGCGCAGCTTGGCGTCGAGCTTGGCGCGCAGCTCTCGGGACTCCTCCAGGTCGGACTCCAGCTCGGCTATCCGCTCCTCGGTACGCCACTGGTCGCCGGCCCGGGCCCGGGTCAGTTCCGCGACGCGGCGGCCGGCCGCGCGGTCCCAACTGCGCATCAGGACCGAGCCGGTGACCGCCGCGGCGGCCGCGGCGGCGGCCAGGAGGCGCAGCACCAGCGGATCGGCGAAAAGCCAGGCGCCACCGGCGCACAGAATGGCCGCGCCGGCTACCGCGGAAGGGGGCAGAAGCCTGTGCAGGGGTGGGGAATGGCGGTGGCGTCCACGTGGCATGGCCTGAAATTTACCGTGCGTAGGTGTCGTATGGGGTGTCGGCCCGGCAATGTTTCGGCCCTGTGATCCGAATCGGGTTGGGACCGGGTTCGGATCGGGTTCACAGGTGGTTCTCAGCGGGTTCTCAGCGCTTCGAGCCGGACCGACATCCGGGTGCCCCGCTTACTTCTTGATCAGGCCCTTGGACTCCAGGTAAGCCCTCGCCACGTCCGACGGCTTTGCCCGCTCGGCGTCGACCTTTCTGTTCAACTCCACCAGATCCTCGGTCGTGAGAGTCTTGGTGATCTTGTTGAGAGCCGCGGCTATCTCCGCCGAACCGGCGTCCTTCGCATTGACGACCGGCAGCACATTGTCGGCGTTCTGGAGCTTCTTGTCGTCCTCCAGCAGCACCAGCCCGAAGTTGTCCAGGGTCGCGTCGGTCGTCGTGGTCAGGACGAGCTGGTCGATGCCGTCCTTCACGGCCTGCTTGGCCTGCGGCGTGCCCACGCCCTTGGGATCGATGCCCGTCACATCGATGCCGTAGGTCTTCTTCAGCCCGGGCGCGCAGAACGGCCGTATCTCACACTCGTCACCAGCCGCGATCTTGACCTTCAGCTTCGAGGCACCGAGATCCGAGAGCGTCTTGAGCTTGTTCTTCTCGGCGAATTCCCGGGTCACGGCGAAGGCGTTCTGGTCGACCGCCTCACCGGGCGGGAGGACCTTCAGACCACGCGGTCCGGCGAGCTTCTCCAACGCCGTTACGGTGGCGGTGACATCGCTGGACGCGACCGGCTTCTCCTCGACCGCCTTCGGACCGTTCACCTTCGCGTTCAGGAATTCCGCAAGCGTAGCCGCGTATTCCGGTACGACGTCGATCTCGCCCTTCTCCAGGGACGGTTCGTAGAGCTCGCGGTTCTCCACGGTCTTGATGGACGTGGAGTATCCGGCGTCCTTCAACGCCTGTGCGTACAGCTCCGCCAGCACATTGGCCTCGGTGAAGCTCGCCGATCCGACGACCAGCGACCCCTTGTCACCGCCGCCGGACGAGGAGGTGTCCGAGCCACCCCGCTCCTCCAGGCTCTGACCACCGCCGCACGCGGCCAGCCCGCCGGTGAGCGCCACCACGCCCAGTACCGCACCCGTCATGCGGGAGATCCTGCTCATCACGTTCTCCGTCCGGTCCAGCCATGTCGCTGTCAGCTTCGGTTCAGTGGGCGCGCCGGGTGGTCCGCATGGGGTCGAACGCCCGGCCCACCACCACCAGCAGGCCCTCGGCCAGCAGGGCGAGCGCGCCGACCACGAGCGCCCCGGCGACCACCTGCGCGGTGTCGTTCGTGTTGAACCCGGCGGTGATGATCCGGCCCAGCCCGCCCTCGCCCGCCATCGCGGCGAGCGTCGCGGTGGCGATCACCTGCACGGTCGCCGACCGCAGACCCGTCATCACCAGCGGATACGCCAGGGGCAGTTCCACCCGGCGGAACACCTGGCCGCCCGACATCCCCATACCCCGTGCCGCCTCGACCACCGATCGGTCCACCTCGCGCATTCCCACGTACGCGTTGGTGAGCAGCGGCGGCACGGCGAACAGCACCAGCGCGGTGATCGTCGGCAGGTCGCCGTGCCTGCCCAGCGGGGTGAGCGTCAGCAGCACCAGCACCGCCAGCGTGGGTACCGCACGCCCCACGTTGGAGAGGTTGACGGCCAGCGCGCCGCCCCGGCCGATGTGCCCCAGCCACAGCGCGAGCGGCAGCGCGATCAGGCACGAGACCGCCAGGCACACACCGCTGAACCACAGATGCTCGGCCAGCCGGTGCCACACCCCGCTCTCACCCTGCCAGTTGGCCCCGGTCGTCAGCCAGGTCCAGGCGTCGGACACCGCGCCCATCGCTCACCCCGCCTTGCGTATGCGTATGCGTATGCCCGATATACGGGTGGTGCGGGTGGTGGCCGCTCCTCGGGTGGTGCGCGTCCATGGCGTGAGCAGCCGCTGCAGCCAGAGCAGCAGCAGGTCGGCCGTGACCGCGAGCAGCACGCACAGCACCGAGGCGGTCAGCACCTGCGCCTTGAAGAAGCTCTTCAGCCCGGTCGTGATGAGGGTGCCCAGACCGCCGTAGTCCACCAGGGCGCCGACCGTGGTCAGCGCGACCGTCGACACCGTCGCCATCCGCACGCCCGCCATCACCGCGGGCAGCGCCAGCGGCAGTTCGACCTCCCACAGCAGCCGCCCCGGCCCGTACCCCATCCCGCGCGCCGCCTCCCGGGCCTCCTCGGGCACCGAGGCGAGACCGGCCAGGATGTTCCGCACGAGAATGGTCAGCGAATACAGCACGAGGCCGGTCACCACCAGCGCGGCCGACAGGCCGAAGAACGGCAGCAGCAGCGAGAACATCGCCAGCGACGGGATCGCGTACAGCACGGTGGTCAGCCCGAGGACGGGCGCGGCGAACCGGGGCCGGGCGCGGACCAGCAGCGCCAGCGGAAAGGCCACGGCCAGCCCGATCAGCACCGACACGGCCGTGATCCACACATGCTGGACGGTGGCCCCGGTCAACTCCTGGGCGCGGGAGCGGACATACTCGCCGCAGATCCAGTCGTTGGCCGCCAGGCATCCGGCAGCGCTCACCACGGAACTCACCCGCCCCCACCTCCCCGACCCGCGTACGCCCGATCCGGTGTTCGATCCGACAACGACCCTATCCCCCACCACCGACAATCACCGCTCGTCATCACAGCCTGGCAACGCGGCCTTCACACACGGGAGGTCCGCGGCGGGCGGCATGCGGCCACAATGGAAACCATGATCCGATTCGAGCACGTCACGAAGCGGTACGCGGACGGCACGACCGCCGTCGACGACCTGTCGTTCGAGGTGGCCGAGGGCGAACTGGTCACGCTCGTCGGACCGTCCGGCTGCGGCAAGACCACCACGATGAAGATGGTCAACCGGCTGATCGAGCCGACCGAGGGCCGGATATACGTCGACGGCCGGGACATAGCGGGCACCGACCCCGTCCAGTTGCGCCGACGGATCGGCTACGTCATCCAGCAGGTCGGCCTGTTCCCCCACAAGACGGTCCTGGAGAACACCGCGACCGTCCCCCACCTGCTCGGCGTCAAACGCACCACGGCGCGCGCCCGCGCCGCCGAACTCCTCGATCTGGTCGGCCTCGACCCGTCCGTCTACGGCGACCGCTACCCCGAGCAGCTCTCCGGCGGCCAGCGCCAGCGCGTCGGTGTCGCCCGGGCGCTGGCCGCCGACCCGCCCGTACTGCTGATGGACGAGCCGTTCGGCGCGGTCGACCCGGTCGTACGCGAACACCTCCAGAGCGAGTTCCTCAAGCTCCAGTCGGAGGTGCGCAAGACGGTCCTGTTCGTCACGCACGACATCGAGGAGGCGGTCCGGCTCGGTGACCGCATCGCCGTCTACGGGCAGGGCCGGATCGAGCAGTTCGACGCTCCGGCCACCGTGCTGGGCGCCCCCGCGACGCCGTACGTCGCCGACTTCGTCGGCGCCGACCGCGGCCTCAAGCGGCTGTCCGTCACGCCCATCGAGGTGAGCGACCTCGAACAGCCGCCGGTCGTCCACCTGGACGACGCGCTGCCCCGCGAGCTCGGCGCGCGCTGGGCCGTCGTCCTGGACCGCGACGACAACCTGCACGGCTGGATCTCGGCGGAGAGCGCCACCCGCGGCAGCGGGTCGGTACGGGAGCACGCCCGGCGCATGGAGGCCTGGCTGCCCGTGGGCGCCTCGCTCAAGCAGGCGTTCGCGACCATGCTCCAGCACGACGCGGGCTGGATCGCCGTCATCGACCGCGAGGAGCGGGGACGATTCCTCGGCGTCCTGACCCCGGCCCGGCTGCACGAGGCGCTGCGCCGCTCGATCGACGCCGACGCCCAGGACGTCCCCCGTACGGACGTCGACCTGGAAACCGTCAGCCGGTGACCGCGGTCAGGCCGCGCTGAGCCGGCCGCTCAGCCACACCAGTGCGGGCGGGATCTCGCGGTTCCAGGTGTTGAAGTTGTGCCCGCCGCTGTCGAGGGTGATCGACGAGACGCGCGCGGGCGACTTCACCTTCTTGATGAAGGAGAGGGTTCCCTTGAGGTTCCCCTCTCCCTTGCGTGAGGTGGTGACCAGGAACGACGACTGCCCCTGCGGCAGGTTGTCCAGGCTCCACAGCAGGTTGGCCCGGTCGCGCTCGCGCTGGTCGCCGTGGAACAGGTCGCCGGTCGTCATGTCCTCGGCGGCCTCGTAGTACGCGGACAGGCCCGCGCCGGCCGCGTACCGCTCGGGGTGGTGCATGGCGATCTTCAGGGCGCAGTAGCCGCCGGTGGAGTTGCCGATGAAGCCCCAGTTCCGGGGTGCGCTGCCGACGCGGTACGTCTCGGAGACCGCCTTCGGCAGGTCCTTGGCGAAGAACGTCTCGGTCTGCGGGCCGCCGGGGACGTCCACGCACTCGGTGTCGCGCGGCGGGGCCACCGTGGGCCGCATCATCACCAGGACCATCGGCTGCATCTTCTTGGCCTTGGCCTGCTCGTAGGCCGTGCGCGGGTACTTCAGCCCCTTGAGCAGGTTCTCGGCGGTCCCCGGGTAACCGGTCAGGACCACGGCTGCGGGGAAGGTCTTCCCGGCGTACGCCGGCTGGAAGTACTCCGGCGGCAGGTAGACGTACGCCGGGCTGTCGATCTTCGACGTCTCCCCGGCGATGACGACCTTCTGGACCTGTCCGCCGACCGCCGGGCGGCCGCCGCCGGGGACCCCCTCCAGCTTCTGCTTGCCGACGACCTTGATGTCCTTGCTGCCCGCCGAGTGGTCGACGACCACGCCCAGCTCCTGTTCCTGCCCGAACAGATCGGCCCAGGAGCCGTAGAAGAGGAAGTAGTTGTTGGCCGCCAGCCCGACGGACGCGAACAGCGCGAGCTGGGTCGCCAGCAGCAGACCTATCCGGCCGAGCACCGTCCGCCAGCCGCCGCGCGCCAGCCGTGGCCACAGCCAGACCGTGAGGGCGAACAGCACCACGGCCAGCACGGCGGCCAGCGCCAGGACTTTGTTGCTGGTGAGACCCATGAGTCGTTCAAGCCTTCTTCGTCGAGATTTTCCGGGGTGGGAATGAACCCGCCCCCCACGAGCCCCGTCCTAGAGAGCGCAAATCGTCCGGGCCGCACCGAATCAGTGACGGCCGAAGGGACACAACGAATCTTTGCGGAGCCTTGGGAAGCGATGTCTGTCACGGTAGATGGGGATAAGTCGGGTTCGGTTCCGAGCCGGATACGTCGTGTCCTGCGCGGGCCACGCGCCGAGAAGGTGCCCTCCCTGGTCGGCACGGCATGCACGTTCATCGGCCTGATCGACATCGCGGCGGGGGTCTTCCCCCGCTTCCGCGCCAGCCGGATGCACGCCGTCGCGGAGGTGCTGCCCGGCACCCTGGGCCCCCTCTCGGCGGCCCTCTCCCTCGGCGTCGGCGTGCTGCTGCTGCTCCTCGCCCACGGACTCAAGCGCCACAAGCGCCGCGCCTGGCGGGCCGCCGTGATCCTCCTTCCGGTCGGGGCAGTGGCCCAGTTCGTCTACCGCCACTCCGTCATCGGGGTGCTCTTCTCGCTGCTGCTCCTGGCACTGCTGCTGCGCCACCGCGGCGAGTTCGCCGCCCTGCCCGACCCGCGCAGCCGCTGGAAGGCGCTGGCCAACTTCGTCCTCATGGGCGCCGGTTCCATCGCGCTCGGCCTGGTCATCGTCAGCGCCCACCCCGGGAAGGTCATCGGCAGCCCCAGCCTGAGCGACCGCCTGGAGCACGTGCTGTACGGCCTGTTCGGCATGGAGGGCCCGGTCGCCTACCGCGGCGGCGTCGACTGGACCGTCGGCTACTCGCTCGGCGCCCTCGGCCTGCTGACCGCCATCACCACCATCTACCTGGCCTTCCGCCCCGAGCACCCGGTCGCCCGGCTCACCGAGGACGACGAGACCCGGCTGCGCGCCCTGCTGGACAAGCACGGCGGCCGTGACTCGCTCGGCCACTTCGCACTCCGCCGCGACAAGGGCGTCGTCTTCTCCCCCAGCGGCAAGGCCGCCGTCTGCTACCGCGTCGTCTCCGGCGTGATGCTCGCCAGCGGCGACCCGATCGGTGACGTCGAGGCCTGGCCCGGCGCCATCGAGCGGTTCATGGACGAGGCCAAGGCCCACTCCTGGACGCCCGCCGTCATGGGCTGCTCCGAAACCGGCGGCGAGGTGTGGACCCGCGAGACCGGCCTCGACGCTCTGGAGCTCGGCGACGAGGCGGTGGTGGACGTCGCGGATTTCTCCCTGACCGGGCGCGCCATGCGCAACGTGCGCCAGATGGTCAAGCGCATCGAGCGCAATGGGTACACGACCCGCGTCCGACGCGCCCGTGACCTCTCCGACGGCGAGCTGGAGCGGATCCGGCGCGCCGCGGCCGACTGGCGGGGCACCGACACCGAGCGGGGCTTCTCCATGGCTCTGGGCCGGATCGGCGACCCGGCCGACGGTGACGCGGTAATCGCCACCGCCCACAAGGAGGATCCCGATTCCCCGTACGGCGACCTGAAGGCGATCATCCACTTCGTGCCCTGGGGTACGGACGGGATGTCGCTGGAGCTGATGCGCCGTGACCGCTCCGCCGACCCGGGCATGAACGAACTGCTGATCGTCGCCGCCCTCCAGGCCTCCCCCAAGCTGGGCATCGAGCGGGTCTCGCTGAACTTCGCGATGTTCCGCTCCGCCCTGGCACGCGGCGAGAAGCTCGGCGCCGGCCCGGTCCTCAGGATCTGGCGCGGCCTGCTGGTGTTCCTTTCCCGCTGGTTCCAGATCGAGTCGCTGTACAAGTTCAACGCCAAGTTCCAGCCCCGCTGGGAGCCGCGCTTCGTGGTCTACCGCAACGCGCGAGACCTGCCGCGCATCGGTTTCGCCGCGATGCAGGCGGAGGGCTTCGTGAACATGGAGCTCCCCCGGCCGTTCCGCCGCCGCGGCACGGCCGCCACGGGCCGCCCGTGCGCGCACATCACCCCGCCCCGCGGCGAGCACGAGGTCCGCGCCGCCTGAACCGACGGCCGGGTCCCGACCGCCCCAAGGGGTGTCGTGCGGGTCCTCCCGGACCCGCGTGCCCCTGCCTTCGGGGGGTTGCCCCCAGTGGCCTTGTCGTCGGTCGCCGATGTCCCCCGTAGCCCTTCGGGCACGGGAGCCACCCGCAGTGGCTCCTCCCCTGCCTTCGGCGGGGGACCCGCACCTCCGCCTTGCATCCGCCCGCTCCCCCTCGGCTATCGCCTGGGGGGACCCCCAGACCCCGCTCCCTGATCCGGCCCGACCCACAGGACACCCCCTAGGCTGGACGCATGAGTACCTTGCGCGGACGGGGCACGGCCCGGGGCCTGCCCACGTTCGACCGCTGCGCGGTCATGGGAGTCGTCAATGTGACGCCCGACTCCTTCTCCGACGGGGGCCGCTGGTTCGACACCACGGCCGCCATCAAGCACGGCCTGGACCTGGTCGCCCAGGGCGCGGACCTGGTGGACGTCGGCGGCGAGTCGACCCGCCCGGGCGCCACCCGGGTGGACGAGGACGAGGAGCTGCGCCGGGTCGTCCCCGTCGTACGCGGCCTGTCGGCCGAAGGGGTCGCCGTCTCGGTCGACACCATGCGCGCCTCCGTCGCCCGCCGCGCGGTCGAGGCCGGCGCCGTCCTGGTCAACGACGTCAGCGGCGGCCTCGCCGACCCCGCCATGGTCCCCTCCGTCGCCGCCGCCGAGGTGCCCTTCGTCGTCATGCACTGGCGCGGCTTCAGCAAGGACATGAACGGCCTGGCCGTGTACGAGGACGTCGTCGCCGAAGTCGTCACCGAGCTGCGCGCCCGGATGGAGGCCGTCGTCGAGGGCGGCATCGACCCGGAGCGGATCGTCGTCGACCCGGGCCTGGGTTTCGCCAAGATGGCCCCGCACGACCTGGCCCTGGTGGCCCACCTGGCCGACCTGCGCGCGCTGGGCCGCCCGCTGCTGGTCGCCGCCTCCCGCAAACGGTTCCTGGGCCACGTCCTGGCCGGGGAGGGCGCCGCCCCGCCGCCCGCCCGGGAGCGGGACGCGGCCACCGCGGCCGTCTCGGCGATCGCGGCCCACGAGGGCGCCTGGGCCGTACGGGTCCACGAGGTGCGCGCGACGGCGGACGCGGTGCGGGTGGCACGCGCCGTCGAGGGAGCCCGGTGAGCGACGCGGCACGGACCGACACCGAGGCGGTCGAGCTCGCCAACACCGCCTTCTACGAGGCGATGGAACGCGGCGACTTCGAGGAGATCTCCGACCTCTGGCTGGACGACTCGTACGGCGAGATCTCCTGCGTCCACCCCGGCTGGCCAGTGCTCTCCGGCCGCGGGGAGGTCCTCCGTTCGTACGCGCTGATCATGGCCAACACCGACTACATCCAGTTCTTCCTGACCGATGTGAAGGTCTCCGTGGCCGGCGACACGGCCCTGGTGACCTGCACGGAGAACATCCTCAGCGGCGGACCCGCCGAGGACGGCGCGGACCTCGGGCCGCTCGTCGGACAGCTGGTCGTCGCCACGAATGTGTTCCGCCGCACACCGCGGGGCTGGCGGATCTGGGCACACCACGGTTCACCCGTTCTGGCCGAAACCGGCGAGGAAGAGGCCGACGAGAACCCCTCCTGAGTGGGTAGGCGAGCCGGAGAGGAGCCCGTGGGCAGGTCCTGTCAGTGCTCGCAGGTAGATTCGACTGGTGGCATCGCGCCGTCCGCACCCGGCCGCATGCCCGCCAGACCAACGACAGCAGGAGTGATTCGCGTGGATCGTGTCGCGCTGCGCGGCCTCAAGGCCCGCGGGCACCATGGCGTCTTCCCCCGGGAGCGCGAGGAAGGCCAGACGTTCATCGTGGACCTGGTGCTCGGCCTCGACACCCGCCCCGCGGCGGCCGACGACGACCTGGCGAAGACGGTGCACTACGGCGTCGTGGCGGAAGAGGTCGTGGACGTCGTGCAGGGGGAGCCGGTCGACCTGATCGAGACGCTCGCCGAGCGCATCGCCCAGCGATGCCTCAAGCACGACGGCGTCCAGGAGGTCGAGGTGGTGGTCCACAAGCCGGACGCCCCGATCACCGTGCCCTTCGACGACGTGACCATCACCATCACCCGGAGCCGCGCATGAACAAGACGCACAGCGACCCGACGGTACAGCCGGTGCCCGCCTCCGTGACGGAGCAGGTCGACGCCGCCGACATCACGCTGTCCAACCCCAAACGGGCCGTGATCTCCCTCGGCTCCAACCTGGGCAACCGCCTGGAGACCCTCCAGGGCGCCATCGACGCCCTGGAGGACACCCCCGGCGTCCGGGTCAAGGCCGTCTCCCCCGTGTACGAGACGGAGCCCTGGGGTGTCGACCCCGGCTCCCAGCCGTCGTACTTCAACGCGGTCGTCGTCCTGAAGACCACGCTGCCCCCCGCGTCCCTGCTGGAGCGCGCGCACGCCGTGGAGGAAGCCTTCCACCGGGTCCGCGACGAGCGCTGGGGGGCCAGGACGATCGACGTCGACATCGTGACGTACGCGGACGTCGTCTCCGACGACCCGTTCCTCACCCTGCCGCACCCCCGCGCCCACGAGCGGGCCTTTGTGCTCGCGCCCTGGCACGACGTGGAGCCGGAGGCGCAGCTGCCGGGCGTCGGCGCGATCGCCGAGCTGCTCGGCGGCGTCGACCGCGAGGGTGTCCTGCCGCGGGCGGACCTGGAACTGCGCCTGCCCGAGTAGCGTTGAGTGATCGGCAAGCACTGCACGGCGACGAGATGAAGGGCCCCTGGTGAAGCAACTGCGGCTCAAGGTACTGGCCGGACTGTTCGCCGTCGCCGGCATCCTCTCCTGGGGCGGCGCCCGGCTGTGGGAGTCGCTCGGCACCCTGCCGAGCGTGCCCCTGGCCGCGCCGATCGTCCTCGCGGTCATCGCGGCGGTCCTGACCGCGACCGCGCTCTCCCTGCGCTCCCGGCTGCGCGCCCAGCGCGAGCGCCGCCCCGACGCCAAGGGTGTGGAGCCCCTGATGGCCGCCCGCGCGGTCGTCTTCGGCCAGGCGAGCGCCCTGGTCGCGGCCCTGGTGAGCGGTATGTACGGCGGCACCGGCGTCTTCCTGCTCGGCTCGCTCGACATCCCGGCCCGCCGCGACCAGGCGATCTACGCCGGGTTCTCGGTGCTGGCAGGGATCGGGGTGATCGCCGCGGCGCTCTTCCTGGAGCGGGTGTGCAGGCTCCCCGAGGACGACGACGACGCCGGTAGGGCGCCCGTCACCTAGGTCGGGAGTCCGCCGGTGCCGGGCCACAGGGCGGTCCCGGCTTCCGGCTCCTGATCACGGATGAGCAAGGACGGTATCGGGCGCCTGACAGTCGAGGCTATCGAGCCATGATCAGGCTCATCGCCTCCGCGCGGGTGGCGACGTCGCGGAGCTGACCCCGCACCGCCGAGGTGATGGTCTTGGCTCCCGGCTTACGGATACCGCGCATCGACATGCACATGTGCTCGCACTCGATGACCACGATCACGCCACGCGGTTCGAGGATCTTCATCAGCGAGTCCGCCACCTGCGTGGTCAGGCGCTCCTGCACTTGCGGCCGACGGGCGAAGACATCCACGAGCCGAGCGAGCTTCGACAGACCGGTGATCTTTCCTGTGACCGACGGGATGTAGCCGACATGGGCGACGCCCCTGAACGGGACCAGATGGTGCTCACAGCAGGATGTGACCTCGATGTCCTTCACCAGGACCATCTCGTCGTGTCCCAGGTCGAACGTCGTCGTCAGGACGTCCTCCGGCTCCTGCCACAGGCCGGCGAATATCTCCCTGTACGCCCGCGCCACCCGCGCCGGCGTCTCCCGCAGCCCCTCGCGGTCCGGGTCCTCACCGACCGCGATGAGGAGTTCGCGTACGGCGTTCTCGGCTCGCTTCTCGTCGAACTCGCCGATCGTTCCCTCGACGTCCAACGTCACCGGGTCGGTCATCTGTGCCTCGTTCCGTGTTGCTTGGGTACGCGCCCAACCGCGTATGCGAAAGCCGCGCCCCCAGGCTAGAACCTGAGAGGCGCGGCTTTCATTCCGGGCCGGGGCCGGCCTGGCCGACGGCCGGCCGGATCAGCTCTCGGGACGCTCCTCCGGGACCGCCTCCGTCGCCGGGGCGGACCCAGCGGCGGGAGTGGCCTTGGTGACGTCCGTCGGCGTGACGCCGTTGGCGCTCGTGGCGCCGTTGGTCAGCGCCAGCTCCTTCGGGGAGAGCACCGGCGGCCGCGTCGACGGGGTACGCCGCGAGGAGCCGGTCCACGCCGGGCGGGCCGGGCGCTTGACGATCGGGGCGAAGATCTCGGCGATCTCCTCCTTGTTGAGCGTCTCCTTCTCCAGCAGCTGGAGGACCAGGTTGTCGAGGACGTCGCGGTTCTCGACGAGGATCTCCCAGGCCTCGTTGTGCGCGGTCTCGATGAGCTTCTTGACCTCTTCGTCGACGAGCGCCGCGACCTCTTCCGAGTAGTCGCGCTGATGCGCCATCTCGCGGCCCAGGAAGGGCTCGGTGTTGTCGCCGCCGAACTTGATCGCGCCGAGCCGCTCGGTCATGCCGTACTGCGTGACCATGGCCCGCGCGGTCGCGGTCGCCTTCTCGATGTCGTTGGCCGCGCCCGTGGTCGGGTCGTGGAAGACCAGTTCCTCGGCGGCGCGCCCGCCCAGCATGTAGGCCAGCTGGTCGAGCATCTCGTTGCGCGTGGTCGAGTACTTGTCCTCGTCGGGCAGGACCATGGTGTAGCCGAGGGCCCGGCCGCGGGACAGGATGGTGATCTTGTGAACCGGGTCGGAGTTCGGTGAGGCCGCCGCGACCAGGGCGTGACCGCCCTCGTGGTACGCGGTGATCTTCTTCTCCTTGTCCGACATGATCCGGGTCCGCTTCTGCGGGCCCGCGACCACACGGTCGATCGCCTCGTCCAGCATGTGGTTGTCGATGAGCTTCTTGTCGCTGCGCGCGGTGAGCAGCGCGGCTTCGTTCAGCACGTTCGACAGGTCGGCGCCGGTGAAGCCCGGCGTACGACGCGCCACGGCGGACAGGTCGACGTCCGGGGCGACCGGCTTGCCCTTCTGGTGGACCTTGAGGATCTCCAGACGGCCCTGCATGTCGGGGCGGTCGACGGCGATCTGCCGGTCGAAGCGGCCCGGGCGCAGCAGCGCCGGGTCGAGGATGTCCGGCCGGTTGGTGGCGGCGATCAGGATGACGCCACCCTTCACGTCGAAGCCGTCCATCTCGACGAGCAGCTGGTTGAGGGTCTGCTCGCGCTCGTCGTGGCCACCGCCGAGACCCGCACCGCGGTGCCGGCCGACGGCGTCGATCTCGTCGACGAAGACGATCGCCGGGGCGTTCGCCTTGGCCTGCTCGAAGAGGTCACGGACACGGGAGGCACCCACACCGACGAACATCTCGACGAAGTCGGAGCCGGAGATCGAGTAGAACGGGACACCCGCCTCGCCCGCGACGGCGCGCGCGAGGAGCGTCTTGCCGGTGCCGGGCGGGCCGTACAGCAGCACACCCTTGGGGATCTTGGCGCCGACGGCCTGGAACTTCGCCGGCTCCTGGAGGAACTCCTTGATCTCGTGGAGTTCCTCGACGGCCTCGTCGGACCCCGCCACATCGGCGAAGGTCGTCTTCGGAGTGTCCTTGGTGATCAGCTTGGCCTTGGACTTCCCGAAGTTCATCACCCGGGAGCCGCCGCCCTGCATCTGATTCATCAGGAACAGGAAGACCACGACGATCAGCACGAAGGGCAGCAGCGAGAGCAGCACCGAGACGATGGCGCTCTGCTTGGTCGGCGAGACGGTGTAGCCCTTGTCGATGTCGCCGGCTTCGTACTTCTTCTGCAGCGTGGCGGCGAGGTCGGAGCCCTGCGTGCCGATGTAGCTCGCCTGGATCTTGTCGCTGCCCTTGACCTTCTGGCCGTCCTTGAGGTCGACCTTGATCATCTGTTCGTCGCCGGTGGTCAGCTTGACCTGGTCGACCTGGTTCTTGTCGATCGCCTGGACGACCTCGCCGGTGTCCACCGTCTTGTAGCCACCGGACGAGCCGACGACCTGCATCAACACGACCACGGCGAGGACGGCCAGCACGATCCACATGACCGGCCCACGGAAGTATCGCTTCACGTCCATCCATACGGAGCGATGACGCCCCGTCCCTCCTGCCCGTAGGTAAATGCTGCTATGAGAAAAGACTGTTCTTCGGACGGTACCCCAGCATTGTCACCCGCGACCGCCTTCCCATGCTCCAACGGCGGGAGGGCGGTCAGGGTTCCCGGGGCCCGGCGGGTGTCCGGGGCGGTTCAGCCGCCGTAGACGTGCGGGGCGAGCGTGCCGACGAACGGCAGGTTGCGGTACTTCTCCGCGTAGTCCAGGCCGTAGCCGACGACGAACTCGTTGGGGATGTCGAAGCCGATCCACTTGACGTCGATCGCCACCTTCGCCGCCTCGGGCTTGCGCAGCAGGGTGCAGACCTCCAGGGAGGCCGGCTCACGCGAGCCGAGGTTCGACAGCAGCCAGGACAGCGTCAGGCCGGAGTCGATGATGTCCTCGACGATCAGAACGTGCTTGCCCTTGATGTCGGTGTCCAGGTCCTTGAGGATCCGGACCACACCGGAGGACTGGGTGCCCGCGCCGTACGACGATACGGCCATCCAGTCCATCGTGACGGGGGTGGACAGCGCGCGCGCCAGGTCCGCCATCACCATGACGGCGCCCTTGAGGACACCCACGATGAGCAGATCCTTGCCCGCGTACTCAGCGTCGATCTTCGCGGCGAGCTCCGCCAGCTTCGCGTCGATCTCTTCCTTGGTGATGAGCACCGACTTGAGGTCGGTGCCCATGTCTTTCTCGTTCACCCGGGTCACTTTCGTTGCAGCCTGCGTCAGCCTTGCCGAATGACCAGTCTGCCACCCTGGCGGCGTGCCACGACGCGGCCGGGCAGATTGATGGCTCCCTGCCCCCGCCAGCCGGTGATCAGCCGGTCCAGTTCCTCGACGTGCCGGGCGAACAGCGAGCCGGCCGGGGCGCCCTCGGCGATGGCCGCGCGGCGCAGCACGCGGCGGCGGACGGCGGGGGGCAGGGCGTAGAGCTTGGCGCACTCCAGCAGGCCGGCCTCGTCCCGTACGGTCGGGTCGACGTCGGCGGCCCAGGCGTCCAGGGCGTCCGCGTCGTCCCGGCAGAGCTGGGCCGTCCGGGCGAGGGCCTCCACGACACCCTTGCCGAGGGACTTCTCCAGGGCGGGCAGGCCCTCGTGGCGCAGCCGGGACCGGGTGTAGGCCGGGTCGGCGTTCATGGGGTCGTCCCAGACGGGGAGGGACTGGACCATGCAGGCCTTGCGGGCGGTCTGCCGGTCGAGCTGGAGGAAGGGGCGCCGGTAGCGGTCGGCGGTGCCGGAGACGGCGGCCATGCCGGACAGGGAGCGGATGCCGGAGCCGCGGGCGAGGCCGAGGAGCACCGTCTCGGCCTGGTCGTCGCGGGTGTGGCCGAGCAGCACGGCACAGGCTCCGAGGCGCTCGGCGGCCTCGTCCAGCGCGGCGTACCGAGCGTCGCGGGCGGCTGCCTCGGGGCCGCCGTCGCGGCCGACGGTCACGGCGACGGCCTCCACCGGGTCGAGGTCCATCGCGGTGAGGCGGGCCGCGACCTCGGCGGCACGGAGGTCGGAGCCGGGCTGGAGGCCGTGGTCGACGGTGATGCCGCCGGCGCGGACGGCGAGCTTGCGGGCCTCGAAGGCGAGGGCGGAGGCGAGCGCCATCGAGTCGGCGCCGCCGGAGCAGGCCACCAGGACGAGCGGGGGCCGTGGGGGGCCGCCGGCGGCAGGGAGTTCGCTTGTTCCGGCAGGGGGGTGCGCGGGGGTGTGCTCGGTGAGTACGTCGTGGAGTACGCGGCGGACCGCCAGGCGTATCGCCGCGACCGCAGGATGGGGACCCATGTCCGGTGCCCTTCGTGTGAAGTTGGGGGGTGCCTCGGTCGGAGTCTTAACGGCCGGAGCGGGGGGTTCGGTCACTCAGAGTGCGTCGATGGTGACAGAACTCGGCCGTTACCCGAGCATCGCACGCCTACCCACAGCCCACGGTCCCTCGGATGGGTGATTGGGGAGGCGCTCTTCTGCCGTCGGCCGGATCAGGCTCCTCATTCTGCTTTACGGTGCACCCTCGCGACCCAGTCCGCCGGTTTGGCGATCTCCGCCTTGGTGGGCAGGGTGTTGGGGGAGGTCCACACCCGGTTGAACCCGCCCATGCCGACCTCGTCGACCACCGCGCGCACGAACCGTTCCCCGTCCCGGTACTGGCGCAGTTTGGCGTCCAGGCCCAGGAGCTTGCGCAGCGCCAGGTCCAGACGGGACGCGCCCTTCGCCCGGCGCTGCTGGAACTTCTCCCGGATCTCCGCCACCGAGGGCACGACCTGCGGGCCGACGCCGTCCATCACGTAATCGGCGTGCCCTTCGAGCAGCGACATCACGGCGGTGAGGCGGCCGAGGATCTCGCGCTGCTCGGGCGTCTGGACCAGCTCGACCAGCGAGCGGCCGCCCTCCTCCTCCTCGCCCTCGGGGCGGGCGCCGGTCAGCGCCTGGGCGGCCTCGCGCAGCCGCTCCAGGACGGTCATGGGGTCCATGTCCGTCGCACTCAGGAATGACTGGATCTCGCCCTGGAGGTGGTCGCGCAGCCACGGCACGGCCGTGAACTGGGTGCGGTGGGTCTCCTCGTGGAGGCTCACCCAGAGGCGGAAGTCGTGCGGGGCGACGTCCAGCTCCCGCTCGACGTGGACGATGTTCGGCGCCACCAGCAGGAGCCGGCCGCCGCCGTGCTCGCCGGCCGGGAGCTCCCGGGTGGCGGGGGCGAACGTCTCGTACTGTCCGAGGACCCGGGAGGCCAGGAACGACAGGAGCATGCCCAGCTCCACGCCGGTCACCTTGCCGCCGACCGCGCCCAGCACGGCGCCGCCCGGGCTGCCGGAGCGGCGCTCCTGCATCTTCTCCAGCAGCGGCTTGAGCAGTTCGCGGAAGCCGGCGACGTTCGCCCTGATCCAGCCGGCCCGGTCGACGACCAGGACGGGGGTGTCCTCCGGTTCGTGCCCCTCGGGGATCATCCGGGTGAACGCCCGGACGTGCTCCTCGGACGCCTTGGCGTGCCGCCGCAGCTCGGCGACGACCGCGCGGGCCTCCTCGCGGGTCACCTCGGGCCCTGGGCGTACCAGTCGGGTCGCGGTCGCGACCGCGAGGTTCCAGTCGACCATCTCGGCACCACCGATGCTCGTCATGCGTCAACCGTACGTGCTTCGCGCCGGATCGGGTCAGGGTGCGGCGCCGACCGGCTCAGCGGGCCAGGGCTGCGGCGAGGCCGTCGAGGGCGGGCTGGGCGGCGTACGGGGACGGGGTCCGGCCGGCCAGGAACGCGAAGGCCAGGAGGCGGCCGTCCCCCGTCACCACCGTGCCGGCCAGGGTGTTGACGCCGGTGAGGGTGCCGGTCTTGGCGCGGACGAGTCCCGCGCCCGCCGCGCCCGGGGAGCCGTCGGTGTAACGATCCGCCAGGGTGCCGCTGAAGCCGCCGACGGGCAGGCCGGTGAGGACGGGGCGCAGTTGGGGGCGGGCGGGGTCGGCCGCGCGGGCGAGCAGCGAGGTGAGCAGGGCGGCGGAGGCCCGGTCGCCGCGGTCCAGGCCGCTGCCGTCGGCGAACCTCGCCCCGGCGAGCGGTACGCCCAGTTCGCGCAGTTGCCGGGCGACGGCGCGGCCGGCGCCGTCGAAGCTCGCGGGGTGGCCCGTGGCGATCGCGGTCTGGCGGGCGAGGGCCTCGGCGAGGTCGTTGTCGCTGTGGGTCAGGGCGCGTTCGACGAGGGCGGAGAGGGGCGCGGACCAGGTCTTGGCGAGCGGGACGGCCTTCTTGGGCGCACGCGCGCGTGCCGGGGGTTTGCCGGTGGTGACGCCGTGTTCGGCCAGCAGGCCGGCGAAGGCACGGGCGGTGTCGCCGGCGGGGTCGGCGGAGCGCGGGGCGGGGCCGGCGGTGGAGCCGTCGAGCCGGCCCTCGTCGGTCATCAGGGCGGTGACCGGGGCGATGTTGTCGTTGACGCCGATCGGGTGGCGCTCGGGGCCGGTGTAGCGGGAGGTGTCGTAGGCCAGCTGGACGGCGGTGACACCGCGGGAGCGCAGGGCGCGGGCGGTGTCGGCGGCCAGGGCGCGCAGCCGGGCCCGGTCGAGGGTGGGGTCGCCGCCGCCGACGAGGGTGACGCGCTTGGCGTCGGGGCCGGTGACGGTCGTGGTGGCGATGCGGTGGTCGGGGCCCAGGGCGGTGAGGGCGGCGGCCGAGGTGGCGATCTTGATGGTGGAGGCGGGGGTCACTGGGGTGTGGGCGCCGTTCCCGTACAGCTGCTTGCCGGTCGTGACGTCGACGACGGACGCCGTGCGCAGCGGGCCGAGGCCCGGGGCGGCGAGGAGCGGGTCGAGGGTGGCCGCGAGGGGGGCGGGCGGCGGGACGGCGGGCCGGGGGGCGGCCTTCGCGCGCAGGGAGGTCAGGGCGGTCAGTACGCCGGGGGCGCTGGGAGCCGGCTTCGGGGCGGGGCGTTCGGGGCCGGCCGCGTGGTGAGATGCGCCACCTGTGGGGGCCTGGGCGGCGGCCCGGGCGCGCTCGGCCGTACGCTGACCCGAGTCCCAGGGCCCGGCCAGGGTCACCGCCCCGGCCGCCAGGACGAGGCCGAGCGCGGCAGAGCCCGCGGTGAGCCGCACCACCTTCGGCTCCAGCACGGCTGACCAGCCCCTTTCGCGAGCACACAGTTGCGTGAGGGACACTTAACCACTGAGCTGTGCCGTGAGCACGGCACCCCCGGTGAGCACGGCGGTCCGGTCCTGCTGGGGGAGCAGCCATACCCGACGTTTTGTGTTGATCTTGGAGGAGCCACCCGTGGAGTTCGACGTCACCATCGAGATCCCGAAGGGGTCGCGGAACAAGTACGAGGTGGACCACGAGACCGGTCGTATCCGACTGGACCGCCACCTCTTCACGTCGACCGTCTACCCGGCCGACTACGGCTTCGTCGAGGGCACCCTGGGCGAGGACGGCGACCCGCTGGACGCGCTGGTCATCCTCGACGAGCCGACCTTCCCGGGTGTGCTGGTCAAGTGCCGCGCCATCGGCATGTTCCGGATGACGGACGAGGCGGGCGGCGACGACAAGCTGCTGTGCGTCCCGGCCTCGGACCCGCGCATGGAGCACCTCCGCGACATCCACCACGTGTCGGAGTTCGACCGCCTGGAGATCCAGCACTTCTTCGAGGTCTACAAGGACCTGGAGCCCGGCAAGTCCGTCGAGGGCGCCAACTGGGTCGGCCGCGCCGAGGCCGAGGCCGAGATCGAGGCCTCCGTCAAGCGCCTGGAGGCGCAGGGCGGCGCTCACTGAGCCCCGTTTTCGTCGCACGACGGGCGGTGCACCTTCGCGGTGCGCCGCCCGTCGTCGTGTCCGGGGCCTCGGGTGCACCTTGACCATGCTCATACTGGGCAGACGGGTCGGATGGGAGTGAGGACGAGCACAGTGGCGCCGGAGACGGACGGTCCCGAGGACCGTAAGCCTCAGTCCGATGAGGCACACAGCGCCTTCACGCCACCGCCGGGCGTGGAGCAGCCCTCCGGCACCGAGGAGGACCAGCAGACGACGTCGGAGTTCGCCCTCCCCGACGGACTGATGCCCGAGGCGCCCGCAGAGCCGGAGGGATCGGCGTTCGCGCCGCCCTCGACGTACTCGGCGAAGGAGTCCCCTCCGGCGTTCACGCCTGCCCAGGGGTTCCCGGCGATACGGCTGTCCAAGGACGCGCCGTGGCAGGACCGGATGCGCACCATGCTGCGGATGCCGGTGAGCGAACGGCCGGTGCCGGAGCCGGTGCAGAAGCAGGGCGAGGTCGGTCCCGCCGTACCCCGCGTGCTCGACCTGACGCTGCGTATCGGTGAGCTGCTGCTGGCGGGCGGCGAGGGCGCGGAGGACGTCGAGGCGGCGATGTTCGCGATCTGCCGCTCGTACGGGCTCGACCGCTGCGAGCCGACGGTCACCTTCACCCTGCTGGGCGTCACGTACCAGCCGTCGCTGGTGGACGACCCGGTGACGGTGAGCCGGACCGTGCGGCGGCGCGGCACGGACTACACCCGGCTGTCCGCGGTCTACGCGCTGGTCGCCGACATCAACGCCGACGACTACGACGTCTCGCTGGAGGAGGCGTACCGCCGCCTCGCGGAGATCCGCCGCAACCGGCACCCGTACCCCGGGTGGGTCCTCACCGTGGCGGCGGGCGGCCTCGCGGGCGCCGCGTCGATGCTGCTGGGCGGTGACATGGCGGTGTTCCTGGTCGCGGCGGCGGGCGCCATGCTGGGCGACCGGCTGGCGTGGTTCTGCGCGGGGCGCGGGCTGCCGGAGTTCTACCAGTTCGCGGTGGCCGCGGTACCGCCGGCCGCGATGGGTGTGCTGGTGAGCCTGCTGCACGCCGGGCTCCAGCCCAACGCGGTCATCACCGGTGGGCTGTTCGCGCTGATCCCGGGGCGGGCGCTGGTGGCCGCGGTGCAGGACGGTCTGACCGGCTTCTACATCACCGCCTCGGCGCGGTTGCTGGAGGTGGCGTACTTCTTCGTCGCCATCGTGGTGGGCGTGCTGTCGGTGCTGTACGGGGGCGTCCAGCTGGGCGCCAAGCTCAACCCCGAGGGCGTGCTGAACGCGGTCGAGCGGCCGGTGATCCAGATCCTTGCGGCGGTGCTGCTGTCGGTGACGTTCGCGGTGCTGCTCCAGCAGGAACGTTCCACGGTGCTGTTCGTGGCGCTGAACGGGGCCGCGGCGTGGGTGATCTACGCGTCGATAGCGGTGACGGCGGGCGGCTCCACGGTGATGGCGACGGCGGTCGCGGCGGGGCTGGTGGGCCTGTTCGGGCAGCTGATGGCCCGTTACGAGCACACGTCGTCGCTGCCGTACGTGACGGCGGCGATCGGGCCACTGCTGCCCGGTAGCGCCACGTACCTCGGGGTGCTGAACATCGCCCAGAACAACATGGACGCCGGCTTCACCTCCCTGGCCCGGGCGGCCGCGCTGGCGCTGGCCATCGCGATCGGCGTGAACCTCGGTGGCGAGATGGCCCGGCTGTTCATCCGTGCCCCCGGCTCCGCCGCCCTCCGCCGCGCGGCGAAGCGCACCCGCGGCTTCTGACCCTCGGCGGGCGCCCGACGGCTGCCGCCGGTGGGTGGTGGGGCGCGGCCCCTCCGGGCGAGTGCGCGACGGCTGCCGCCGGTGGGTGGTGGGGCGCGGCCCCTCCGGGCGAGTGCTGCGCCCCGGCCCCGCGGTCCCTGCCGGTGGGTGGGGGGTGTGGCCCCTCCGGGCTCACCTCCTCGAGGCCGGCGGCCTTGGGTCTCGACGGTTCGGAGCCCAACCAACGCCGCCAACCTCTGCGGGGGCGACCCTGCACGGCCACACCCCGGTCGTACGCCGACTGCGGGCCGGTGGTCTTTGGAAGAACGGCGAGAAGGGGCCGTGCAG
>NZ_JBEPEL010000092.1:0-26546 GCF_040300825.1 Streptomyces sp. NPDC000229 | reverse complement strand
GTCAGGCAGCCCCGAAGCGCTCTTCCCGGGCATGGACTTCCAGCTCTTCCCGCTCCAGAACCCCGGCTTGGTCTCCATCCCGCGGGCGGGCGCCGTCAGACCCGGCGCCGCCGGGCCAGCAGGACGCCCAGGGCGACCATGGCCACGCCCAGCACGAAGTGCAGCCAGTTGTCGGCGGTGTTGACCGGGATGAAGTTGGCGCTGCTGTCGTGGTCGATGAACAGCCCGTAGAGCCACAGGGCCAGGTAGATCACGCCGCCCACGACCAGGAAGGACCGGGCGGCCGACGCGGACCGCGCCATCGAGAGGCCGGCGAGGCCGAAGAGCACGTGCACGAGGTTGTGCAGGACCGACACCTGGAACACACCGAGCAGCTTCGCCTCGGAGTCGTGCTCGGCGAATTTCAGCGCGTCGTAGTCGGTGGTGATCCCGGGGATGAATCCCAGGACGCCCACAAGGAGGAAGACGGCACCCACGAGCAGCGCGGCTTGCTGCACGGGGGTCCGGGGGGCCACGGGCGTACCACGCAGACGGTTCATGATCGGGCTTCCTTCACTGGGGGCGACCACATGGGCCGCCCGGATCGCCACTTAAGAGGCGATTACCCCTGATGTTCACTTTTATCCCGCTCTTATGTGCGGTGGGCTGCCTGACCCGTACCGTTCACTTCAATGGGTCATGGCCCCAGTTCATCAGGGAGTGGCGCCAGCGGGTGTCGGTGACGTCCCCCTCGGGGCGCTGCGCCACGTGCCGGTGCACGTATCCGACGACCTTGCGCATATGAGCGACGTCGTCCTCCGTCAGATCCGATTTCCTGGTACGCAGCAGGCCGACAATGCGGCGGCCCGACGCGTGGCCGACGCTCTCGCCGGAGCCGTCGGACTGCCCGGCATCGCGGGACTCCTCCGTCTCCAGCCACTTCTCCATCTCGCCCGCGGTCATGTTCACCGCCTCGTCGAAGCGCCGCAGGGTCTCCTCGCGGTCCACCTCGCCGCCGCTCACGAGCCTTTGCCCCTCTCGTCCCTGCCCTTCTCGTCCTTGCCTCTCTCGCGCAGGGATTCGGGCCTGTGCACCGCGTGACCGCCGGACGCGTCGCTCTCGACCTCGTACTGCGGTTCGTCCTTCGACGCGGCCGCCGTGCGCCCGGCCGCCTCGGTGCGCTCGGTGATCTTCTTCTTCACCTTGCCCGCGACGGTCTTCCCGTGGCTGGTCCAGATCACCTCGTCACCTCTGCGGAGCTTCTTGTCCTTGGCCATGGGCGTTCCTTCCGGTCTCCAGCAGCGGGGCCCGGCCATCAGGGCCCCTCCCGCCTCTGTTCCCGCCACGGCACGCCGCTCGTCGCCCGGTCGCGTCCACCGGGGAAAGACCACCCCTTTGCCGTATCGGGTCCACGCCGTCCCACCAGGGCGCCCGCCCCATTGACCCGCGGGTCCTCGCCCCGGTTCGATGCGCCCATGCGCACCCCTCGCCACGCCGACCTCGTGTTCACCGGCGGTCCCGTCCTCACGCCCGCCACCCGCGCCGACGCCGACGGGCCGCGCACGGCCGCCGTCGCCGTCACCGGCGGCCGGATCAGCGCCGTCGGCGACCCGCACGACGTGCGCGACCTCATCGGCCCCAGGACCGAGGTCGTCGACCTCGCCGGCCGCCTGCTGCTGCCGGGGTTCCAGGACGCGCACATCCACCCCGTCCCCGCCGGGCTCGAGCTCACCCAGTGCGACCTGACCGCGACGAAGGCCGCCGACGACACCCTCGCGGCCGTACGCGCCTACGCGACCGCCCACCCCGACCGGGAATGGATCACCGGCGGCGGCTGGTCCATGGAGGCCTTCGACGGCGGTACCCCCACCAAGGACCTCCTGGACCCGATCGTCCCGGACCGCCCGGTCTACCTGCCCAACCGGGACCACCACGGCGCCTGGGCCAACAGCCGCGCCCTGGCCCTCGCGGGGATCACCCGCGACACCCCCGACCCGTCGGACGGCCGCATCGAGCGCGACGCGTCCGGCGAACCCACCGGCATGCTCCAGGAGGGAGCCATGCAGCTCGTGGGGCGCCTCGCCCCGCCGTCCACCGCCGCCGACCGGCTGGCCGCGCTGCTGCACGCCCAGCGCACCCTGCACGCCCTGGGCATCACCGCCTGGCAGGACGCCCTCGTCGGCTCGTTCCTCGGCATGGACGACCCCGCGGACGCCTACCTGGCAGCCGCCCGCGACGGCTCCCTCACCGCCCGCGTGGCCGGCGCGCTGTGGTGGGACCGCGCACGCGGCGCGGAGCAGATCCCGGAGCTCCTCGCACGGCGGGACGCCCTCAGCCGCGGCCGGTTCCGCGCCCGAACCGTCAAGATCATGCTGGACGGCGTCGCCGAGAACGGGACCGCCGCCCTGCTCGACCCCTACCTGGACCGCTGCGGCTGCGCCACCGGCAACCGCGGCACCAGCTTCATCGACCGGAAGCTACTGCCGGACTACGTCACCGAGCTGGACGCCCTCGGGTTCCAGACGCACTTCCACGCGCTCGGCGACCGCGCCGTCCGCGACGCGCTGGACGCCGTCGAGGCCGCCCGTGCCGCCAACGGCCGCACCGACACGCGCCCGCACCTCGCCCATCTCCAGGTCGTCCACCCCGACGACATCCCCCGCTTCGCGCGGCTCGGCGCCACCGCCACGATCCAGCCCCTGTGGGCCGCCCACGAACCGCAGATGGACGACCTGACCATCCCGTTCCTCGGCCCCGAACGGTCCGCCCAGCAGTACCCGTTCGGTGCCCTGCTGCGCGCCGGGGCGACCCTCGCCGCGGGCAGCGACTGGCCGGTCAGCAGCCCCGACCCCCTGGAGGGCGTCCACGTCGCCGTCAACCGCGTCCTGCCGGGCGAGACCGGCCCGGTCTTCCTGCCCGGCCAGCGCATCGGCCTGACCGCGGCGCTCACCGCGTACACCGCGGGCTCGGCCCATGTGAACCACCTCGACGACACCGGCACCGTACGGACCGGGGCGCTGGCCGACCTGGTGGTCCTGGACCGCGATCCGTACGCCGGACCGCCGGAGGCCATCGCCGAGACCAGGGTCGTGCTCACATACGTGGGGGGCGAGCGCGTCCACGCGGCCGACGATGCCTGACCGAACGGGCCGTCAGCCCAGCTTCTTCAGGAGCTCAGCCGCCAACGGGGCGGAGGAGGCCGGGTTCTGACCGGTGACCAGGTTGCGGTCGACGACCACGTGCGGCGCCCACGGCTCGCCCTCCCGGAAGTCGGCGCCGATCTCCACCAGGCGGTCCTGGAGCAGCCACTTCGCCTTGTCGGCGAGACCGGCCTGGGTCTCCTCCGCATTGGTGAAGCCGGTCAGCCGGTAGCCCGCGAAGGCGTGGGTGCCGTCCTCCTTGCGGGCGGCGAGCAGTGCGGCCGGGCCGTGGCACACCACACCGAGCGGCCGGCCCGAGTCCAGCGCGCGGGTCAGCAGCCGGCCCGAATCGGCGTCGACCGCCAGGTCCTCCATCGGCCCGTGGCCGCCGGGGTAGAACACCGCGGCGTACTCGCCGGGGTCCACCTCCGCGAGGGCCACCGGGCGCTGGAGAGCGGTGAGGGACGCGAGGGCGTTGGCGACCCGGTCGGCGCCGTCCTGGCCACCGTTGGCCTCGGGGGCGAGGCTCGCCCGGTCCACGGTGGGTACGACCCCGCCCGGGGTGGCGACCACGACCTCGTGCCCGGCCGCGGTGAACGCCTCGTAGGGGGCGACGGCCTCTTCGGCCCAGAACCCACTGGGGTGCTTGGTGCCGTCCGCCAGCGTCCAGTGGTCGGCGCCGGTCATCACGAAAAGGATCTTCGACATGGTGTGTCTCCCGAGGTGGTGCGGTCTGTGGCGTCGACGGTAGGCCGGACACCCCAAGAGAACCAATGGAGAGACCGATCTCAGGTATCGGGATTCCTATGTCTGGCGGGCGGGGTGCGCCGCGATCGACGCGACCGGCGCCGTATCGCTGAGGTGCCCCACCTGGTGCCGCGCCCGGTCCGCGGCCGTCGGCGTGCCGGAGATGGCCGCCGTGGCCGGAGCGGGCGGAGCCGCCTTCGTTCGCTCGTCGGGCGCGTTCGCCACCGAGGACCAGGTACGGAGCCGATGGCTGACCGCGTCGTCCAGGCTCACCGGGGCGCCGCGCTGCTCGGCCAGCCGGCTCGCCTCGCGGCCGAGCGCCGCGATGTCGTCCCAGCGCAGCCGCAGGACCACCGACACCTCCGCTCCGCCGTCCGGGAGTCCTCGCATCGTCGGCTCGTCGCGCTCGTTCATCGCCGCTCCTGTCATTGCCGCAGAGACGTTTCACCGCACAAGTACGGACCGCGCCCGCGCCCTGTTCAGCACGCGGCCGGACCAGGTGTGGGCCGACGCGCCCCGCGCGTCCCTCGAATGGGCGTGCGGGCAGCCGCGGGTGCACGCTGGAGGAGTGACGGAGTGAGCTGGAGGTGTGTGATGAAGACGATCGTCGGATGGCACGTGGACATCGAGTTCACCGAGGACGAGGTCGCGGGCAAGACCCGCGCGGCCTGCATGGTCAGGCTCCCGGACGGCACCGAGATGCGCGCCCACGGCCACGCCAAGCGGCACCCGGACGACAGGGAGCAGCAGCGTGTCGGGGAGGAGATCGCCGCGGCCCGCTGCCTCAACGAACTCTCCCGAAATCTCATGAAGAAGGCCGGGGGTGAGATCGAGGAGGTGACGCACGTCCCGGCGCACCTGGCCATGTGATCCCGAGCTGCAACGGGCGGGTCACGGTCGGCGGTCGACCGCGACCCGCTCGGCACATATGCCGCCCGGCCGGTTGGGGCACCGACGCGCCGGACCGGCGGACGTGACCCGGTTCCGTACTGTCGAGACACCGGCGCCGTACCGCGCGCCGCGGCTCGGCGGGTCAGGACCCGCGCTCCACGGCATCGGCCGTCAGGACGACGACCGTGCCTGGCGCGTCCGGGCCCTGTTCGCCTTGCGGATGGCTTCCAGCAGCTCCGGCTTCGACATCCGCGAACGGCCGGCGACGTCCAGCTTGCCCGCGAGCTCGTAGAGGTGTTGTTTGGACGCGTTCTCGTCGACGCCCTCACCACTGCGGCCGCCCTGCTGCCCGGGCCGCGCCGCCAGCGGGTCCGACGGCCCTTTGCGGCCGCCCTCCTTGCGCTCCCAGTGGTCGCCGACCTTCTCGTGCGTGTGCTTGAGGGCGCTGTACGCCACCCGGTGGGCGCGCTCGCCCTCGCCGTACTCCTCGACGGCCGAGTCGTGCGCCTTCACCCACGTACGCTGCGCGCTCTTCGGTGAGCGCCGCAGAGTCGACGGCATCTCCTGCTCTCCTGGCACGCTCCTCACCTCCGTCACGCTGCACCGTGAACGAGTGTCCGCGCGGCGCCGTGGCAAACGGCGGCGAACGGGGGCCATGAGTACCGGGGAAGGGGGCACACGAGGGCCCGAGGGAACCGATGCGGTCGATGCCCGGCGTACGGCCGGGGCTGTCGGGGCCCGGGAAGGACGCAACAGCACATGTCGCAGGTCGAGGAATCCATCGAGGTCCGCGTGCCGGTGCGCACCGCCTACAATCAGTGGACCCAGTTCGAGAGCTTTCCGGAGTTCATGGAAGGCGTGGAGCGGATCGAGCAGCGCACCGACACCCTCACCCACTGGGTGACCCAGGTGAACGGCGCGGCACGGGAGTTCGACGCCGAGATCACCGAGCAGATCCCGGACGAGCGGGTCGCCTGGACCACCGTCGGCGGTGAGGCACGGCAGGCCGGTGTGGTGACGTTCCACCGCATCGACGAAACGACCACGAAGGTCATGCTGCAGATGGACTTCGAGCCCGACGGACTCACCGAGACGGTCGGAGACAAGCTCGGCTTCGTCAAGCGGCAGGTCACCGGCGACCTCAAGCGGTTCAAGTCCTTCATCGAGTCACGCGGTACCGAGACGGGCGCCTGGCGCGGCCAGGTCTGACGCGCGTACGGAGCGAGTCGGGCGGGCCTGGCTCCGGACGGGTGATGTGACGCCGCGTCCGGGCCGCGCCTGCCGCGTCCCGGCGGACCCCGCTGGCAGAGTCGGCTCCGTTAACTCCAAGCGCCCCGCCCATGGGGCTGCTGGGCCAGGCCCCCGGACGGGTCACCGACCGGGGGCCTCGGTCTGCCCGCCGACCGGCGCGGCCCACCCGCCGGAGTGCACGCCTCGCGGGCCTCTACGATGGGGAGCCATGAGCCCCGATCAGCACCGCAGCCGCGTACGCCCCCCGGCGTACCTCAGGGCGCTGCTGATCCTGGCCGTGCTCGCCGGGGTGTTCGCCATGCACGGGCTGCCGCCCGGCACCGCCGCCCCGGCCGCCACCGGACACGCGCACGCGCAGCAGGCGGCCCATGTGGCGGGTGACGCGTGCGACCACGTGGACGAGCAGCACAGCGGGGCGGGCCATGCCGAGCACGCGGACTCCACGTGCGCGGCCGGCGGCGTCTCCACCGCGCCCGGCCAGGCGCCCCTGCTCGCCGGTGCCGTCGCCCCGGTGATCGACGCGGCGCTCCTGGCCCGCTTCGGTGGCGCGACGGCGACCGACCGCGCTCCGCCCGACCTGGCCCAGCTGCAACTCCTGCGCATATAGGGACGCCCGGCGGCGCACCGTCCTCCCCGCGAGGACGCGGCGTCGTGCCCGCGAGCCATTTCCCTGTTCGAGCGCAAGGAGTCGCACCACCCATGACCGCACGACGTCTCTCCCGTATCCGTAAGGCAGCCGCTGCCGCCGCTGCCGTCACCGCCGCCGCTCTGGCCCTCGCCGCCTGCGGCACCGACGGCGGGGAGCCCTCCCGTCACGCGGGCCACGACAGCCCGTCCTCCGCGTCCGCCTCCGTCGGCCAGGGCGGTCACAACGCCGCCGACGTGGCCTTCGCGCAGGGGATGATCCCGCACCACCGCCAGGCGGTCGACATGGCCGACCTGGCCGAGGGCCGCGCCTCCGCCAAGGAGGTCAAGCGACTCGCCGCCGACATCAAGAAGGCCCAGGACCCCGAGATCCGCACCATGTCCGGCTGGCTCACCTCCTGGGGTGAGCAGGTGCCCGGCGAGGACGCGGCCGCCGATCACTCCGGCCACGGCGACGGCATGGCCGGGATGATGACCGAGCAGGAAATGGACCAGCTGGAGAAGTCTTCCGGCAAGGCTTTCGACACGGCGTTCCTGAAGCTGATGATCAAGCACCACCAAGGCGCGGTGGCGATGGCGAAGACCGAGCAGGCCAAGGGTTCCCACCAGCCGGCCAAGGACATGGCCGACGACATCATCGCCTCCCAGTCCGCGGAGATCACCGAGATGGAGAAGCTGCTCGGCACCGGCTGACACCGGGGCGCGGAACCTACCCGAGGCGCTCCAGCACCTCCCGGCAGGCGCCCCCGACACGCGCGTCGCCGAGGTAGGCGGCGACGCCGTGATGGTCGGCGCTGTCGTTGGTCACCAGCACATCCGTGACGCGGTCGGCCGGGGCGAACTCGGGGCGCAGTGTGTGGTCGAGGGCCACCAGGTCCCGCGGGTCCGAGGCGTTGAGCCAGGCGCGTACGCCCGGCGGCACCGCGGCCCGGGCGGCCAGGTGGCCCTGGACCTCCGCGACTGCCAGCGGGGACCCCAGGGTCACGAAGAGCTCGGTCTCCCGGCCCGTCTCCGCCAGCACCTCATAGGCGGCGACGGAGCCGAGACTGTGGCCGACGACGATCAGCGGGGCCTCGCCCGCCCGCTCCAGCTCCGCCGTGACGACGTCGCGGACGGCGTCCCGGGCTCCGCCGAAGAAGTACGCGTAAGCGTCCTTGAAGCTGTGCCTGACGAGGGCCCGGAGGACGGCCCTGCGGTCCGCCGCCGACTCGGCCATCGTGTCCGCCAGGTACGTCATGTCCCGCAGCCAGCCGCCGAGCGGGTCGCCCGGCTCCCCGGTCCAGGGGCCCTCGGGCCCGGTGCCGCCCGACTCGAACCACGCCTCGCCCAGGGTGCGCGCCACGAACTCTTCGGGAGGCTCGTCGCGGACCGAGGGCGGGAGCCCCTCCTCCTCGCCGTCGTCGGGCAGCGGTGCCTCGTACCGTACCGGCGCCCAGTACGCCATCAGGGAGGTCTCGCCCGCGTCCCTGCCGAAGAGCGCGTGGTCCCACCGCGACCTGAGCAGCTCCGAGCGGACCTTGTTGCCGCTGCCGTGGACGTAGACGACCCTGGCGTCCATGGTGCCTCCCGCCCCCCACGAAGAAGACGGTCACTGTCAGTATCGGCCCGTGAGGAGGCGGCCGCCAACCCGCCCCCGTGGGGTCAGGCTGCCGCGTGCGCCGGGGCCCGTTCGCGACCGCCCGGGTGGCGGTGGCGCCAGAACCAGAAGACGCCGCTGGACACCAGTGCCCACGCGCCCAGCACCGCGAACGGGAACAGGTGCTGGTGACCGCCGAAGTACACGGCCGTGTGCTGGGCGTTCACCGAGGCCCCGGGCGGCAGCCAGCGCCCGATGTGGCCGAGGACGGACGGCAGCAGCGGCCAGGAGACGGCACCGCCCGACGACGGGTTTCCCAGCAGCACCATCAGCCCCCAGGTCGGCAGCATCGCCCACCGCCCCATCAGGGTGTTGAACATGGTGAAGACCATGCCCGACGCGAACATCGTCAAGGCGAGGACCAGCCAGGACTCCACGAACGGCAGATCGAGGGCGCCCAGCAGCGGGTCGACGGTCGCGGCGATCGCGAAACCGCCGAGCAGCGCGTACGCCACCGTGAAGGCGATCCGCTCGGCGGGGTCGAGGGCGCGGGCGTGCACGCTCAGCTGGATCGCCCCCACGAAGCCGATGATCACCGCGGCGAGCGAGATGTAGAACAGCGCCAGCCCCCGCGGATCGCCCGCCTGCAACGGCTTGATGTCCCGCACCCCGACCGGTACGCCGGTCGCCCGGCCCACCGCCGTTCCCGCCTCGGCCAGCAGCTGTGCCACGGACGCCCCCGCGGCCCCGACCACGTCCAGGCGTACGCCGGCGCCGTCCGGGCGGACGGTGAGCACGGCGAAGACCTCCTGCTCGTCCACCGCATGGCGCGCCTCGGCCGTGCTGCCGTACCGGCGCAGTGCGAGCGAGGCGTTCAGCGCCCGTTCCATGCCGTCGACGAACCGCCTGCCCTCCGCCGTGTCCGTGGCGCCGACCACCGCCGTCGGGATGTGCCGGGGCGTCGGATTGGCCATGGTGTACGTGTAGGAGCCGGCGAACAGCGCGGCCGCCACGGCCAGGATCAGCACCAGCACCGAGGCCGGGAGGAAGGGCGACGCCTTGAACGCCGCCCATGTGTCGGCCCGCGTCGGCGGACGGCCGTGGGCCCCATGGGGAGCGCCACCATGCGTATCGGACATGCCGTCAGGCTAAAGCGAACATAGCGGGCAAAAAGGTCGGAACGCGCGCGGAGAACCGGGTCCGGAGCGGAACCGGCTTCGCTTACAGCGGCGTCGGGGGTACCGTCGGGGAGCCGGACGCTGATCACGGAGGGACCATGGCGGTGCTGCACACCGAGGAGGGATCCATGCCGGGATGTCCGCGCCCCCTGGTGTCGGACGAGTGTGGACGGGGAGGCTGCGTCCACGTGTCGGGGCAGGTCTACCTGGACACGCTCACGGAATGGGAGCGGATCCTGGGTGGTCTGCTCCAGCGCGAGGGGGACATCCAGATGGACCTGTCGGGTCTCACCTTCGTCGACGTGGCGGGCGCGACGTCGCTCGCGCACACGGCGCAGCGCCTGCCCGGGGACCGGCGGATCGTGGTCCGCAAGCCGCCCCCCTCGCTGAGGCGGGTGCTGGAGCTGTTCTGGCCGGAACTGGTGGCTATCGAGGTGGTGGAGTGAACGACATGGCGCCGACGGCCGATCCGTTCACGCACCCTGCCCTGTTCTACGCGGACGAGGCCGGGTACCTGGCGGGGACCGTACCGTTCGTCGAGGCGGGACTCGCCGCCGACGAGCCTGTCGCGGTGGCCGTTCCCGGGGAGAACCTCGCCCTGCTGCGCAAGGCGCTGGGCGGCGACGCCGATCGCGTACGGCTGCTGGACATGGAGCAGGCGGGACGCAACCCCGGGCGGATCATCCCGCGCGTGCTGCGCGGATTCGCCGACGCCCACCCCGGCCGCCGGGTACGGATCATCGGCGAACCGATCTGGCAGGGGCGCAGCGCCAGCGAGTACCCGGCCTGCGCGCAGCACGAGGCGCTGATCAACCACGCGTTCACCGGGCGCGAGGTCACCATCCTGTGTCCGTACGACACCTCGAAGCTGGACGAGGTCGTGCTGGCCGACGCCCGTGTCACCCATCCGCTGCTGATCGAGGACGGCGTCGAGTGGACCAGCGACGCGTATGCGCCCGACCGGGTCGTGGCCGGCTACAACCTGCCCCTGTCCCGGCCTCCCGGTGCCCGCGGCCTGACCTACGACGCCGACCTGCTGCCCGACGCGCGTAGCTTCGCCCTGGACCAGGCGGACCGGCTGGGACTGCCCGCGGACCGGCACGACGACGTGGCCCTGGCGGTGTCGGAGCTGACCACCAACAGTGTGATCCACGGCGGCGGCACCGGCACCTTGCGGGTGTGGGCGGAGGACGGCCACGTGGTGTGCGAGGTGCAGGACAGTGGCAGGCTGAGCGATCCCCTCGCCGGCCGCCGCCCCGCCGCGCCCGGTCAACTCGGCGGACGTGGCCTGCTGCTGGTCAACTACCTCGCCGATCTCGTACGCGTCCACACCGTGGACACCGGCACCACCATCCGGTGCTACTTCCGTATGCGGACCTAGAGCTCCCGGTTGCCGCCGCAGCGCTCGACGGCGTGCTCATCCGTATGCGTGTCGGGGACCTGTCCGACCGGTCGCGTCACCGGCCAGGGGCCGGTGGCGGGCACCGGTGGCGGGTGCCGGTGGCGGCGGGTTCATGATGGCCCCATGGAGAGCGCGGTCGAAAGCATCAAGGTCTGGTTCCGGTTCGTGCCCCGCGAGGGGTGGCTCCCGCAGGACACCGAGGGCCTGTGGGCGAAGAAACTCGGTGAGGACACGGCCGGCGTGCAGAACGCCCCCTTCCTTCAGGACGGTGTGGCGGAGGGTGACGTAGTGCGGTACCGGACCGACTCCGAGGGGCTGCACTGGGCCGTCGAGCGGGTCAGTGCCTCCGGCAATTGCACGATCCGCGTGGTGCCCACCCCCACTGGCCCCCTGGGGCGCAGCCCTCAGGCAGTGCATCAGCGGTTTTCGGCGTTCGGGCTCGGCGGTGAGGTCTTCAGCGAGGACTTTCCCATGGTGGCCTTCACCGCACCGGCCGGATCGGACTTCGCCGGGATCAAGGAACTCCTCGCTCGGGGGGAGGAGGAAGGGTGGTGGCACTACGAGGTCGGCTGTGGCACCGACGCGTGGTGGAACGCTTGACGGAGGCGCCCGGCGCGTTCCCTGTGGCCGTCCGGGAAGGTGGTCATCGGCGGAAGCCGGAACCTGAAGGCGTCGCAGGCGGCACCACCGGCGAGGGCGCGCCGCCACGAACCCCCCACCACCGGGCCGTACGCCACGCGCGCGTCACCCGGCCCATGGAGTCCAGGGCCGGGTGACGCGCGGGTTCCGCACGGCTCACCGGAGGCTTCCGGTGGTCAGCTCTCCCCGGGGGCCGAGGGGGCGGGCGGGGAGCCGTTGTCGGGGGACTGATCGGTGGTGGTTTCGCCGGGGGGCGGTTCCGGTTCCGTGGTCGTCTCGGTGTCCGGCGTTCTGGGGCTCACCGGGGGCTCGGGCTCGGGGGGCTGGTCGCTGGGGGAGGACGGCGGCTTGGGTTTGGGTGAGGACGGGGTCGGGGACGACGGGGTGTCGGTGGGGGCGATCGTCGGCGCCTCGGTCTCCCGGTCCCGGTCGGCGTTGGAGTCGCCGGGCCGCCGGACGACCCATTCACCGGTGTCGACGTCGACGATGACGAAGACCTTCACCACTTGGGGTGCCGGCTTGACGACGACCGTGTTGGACATGCTGTAGCCGGGCCACCGCTCGCCGACCGGGCGGGGCGCCGTTTTCGGGATGACCGGGTCGCCGAGCGGATTGCCGCAGGCGCACCGCACGCGCGGCGCTCCGCGGTTGTCGACCAGCACGGCCGTGCCGGCCTGGAGGACCGCCTGGTAGGCCCGCGGTGCCCCGTCCCGGTAGCCGTGGTTGGTGACCCAGGTGTCCGCACGCAGCCGCAGGGGGGTCAGCGACCGCAGGTAGTCGGGCACGGTGGGCGGCTGGATGCGCAGGGCGGTGGCGAAGGCCCGGTTCTTGGCCGGTTCGGCCGCCAGGTACTCGATCTGGCGCTCGACGTCGCAGCTGGCCACGTTCTTGGTGCCGCCGTAGAGCCCGCGCCGCGAACCGTCGTACTGCCGGACGGCGTTCTCCCCGGGCGGTGGCGCCGTCGTGGGCACCTGCACGGTGGGGGACGGCGATTCGACCGGGTCGCGCGCGGTGGAGTCCGTGAACGGGTCCGGGCCGCTGGCCGCGGCGTTCTGCAGGGAGAGCGTGCCGCCTCCTGCGCCGCCTCCGCCGTCCCCGCCACCCCCGCCGGGGCGGGTCAGGACAACGGCCAGCACCACGGCCACGACGATCGCGGTGGCGGCGATCGCGATGCGGGGAACGGACCGCCACCACGGGCGTTCTCCGCCTCCCCGGTCGTCCGGTCCGCCCCCGGCCCCGCCCCCCGGCCCGCCGGGGCCCCCGGGACCGCTCGGGCGGCCCGGCCCCTCACCTCCGGAGGAGGAGGGTGGCGGAGGGCCGCCCTGCGGGTGTGTGGAGTGTCCCGAGATGGGCCCCGGGGGAGGGCCGGTCGGGCGATCGGAGGGCGGTTGGGAAGTCACGTTTTTCCCTTTCTTCCGTTCCGCGCCCATTGTGTGCCCCGTACGGGTGCGTCCCGCAAGCGGACGGCGTCCGCCCGGTGACACACCGCCACCGTCCGCAGGCGAGCTCGCACCGGCGCGCTTAACGTGGCAGCGTGATCCGTCAGGGACCCCACGCACCGAACTCCGCACCGAAGACCGCAGCAGGCGGTGCGCACAGCGCCGTACGTGACTGGGGCGACGCCCTCGTCACCGTGCTCGCCGCACTGGTCTCCATGGCCGTCGTCGCCGCGCTCGGCCTGTGGGCGGCGGGCGCCGCCGATCTGCCGGACGGAGCGTTCCCGCACGTCGTGGCGGCCGTCGTCGTCATCGCCGCCGGAGGCTCGGTGGACGTCTCCGGCCAGGCAGGAGGCCTTGCCGGTACGGAAGCGGAACTCACCCTCATGCCGCTGTCGGTCACCCTCACGGGAGCACTGGCCGCCGGCTACTGCTTCCTGCGGCCGCTGCGGCACCGCGCCGTCGCCGGCACCGGTGAACTCCTCGGCCGGGTCGCCCGTACGGCCGTCCTGTGGCTGGCCGCGCTCGCCGCCCTCACCGCACTGGCCCGGCACACCTTCTCCATCGCCCCGCCCGACTCACCCGTCGACATCATCGGCGGCCTGCTGGACGCCACGCCCGCCGTCGGCTTCCGCGCCGACGTCGGCCTCACGCTCCTGTTCGGCCTCATCTGGCTGCTCGGCGTCCTCGCCATGGCCCTGCTCGTCTCCCGCAGGGCCCCGCTCCCCGCCCGGCTGCTGCGCTATCAGGAACCGGTCCGCCCGGCCGCCTTCGCCATGCTGCTCCTGCTCCTCGCGTACGTAGCGGCCGGCCTGGTCATCGGCCTGATCGTGGCGGTGACCCGGGGCCACGCCGCCGAGACGTTCGCCGTGATCCTGCTGGGACTGCCCAACGTCGTCTGGCTCGCCCTGGGCCTCGGCATCGGCGCCTCCTGGGAGGGCAGGGTGGAGGGCCCCTTCGGCCTGCCGATGCCCCAGGTCCTGGACGCGGCGCTGCGCGGCTCCGAGAACACCACGCTGAACGTGTCGGCCCTCGCTGAGCAGGACGGGCGGGCCTGGTGGCTCATCCCGGTCGCCGCCGTGCTGCTGCTGGCCGCCGCCTTCGCCATGGCGGCGCGCTCACCGGCCGGCACCCGGCTGTGGCAGTACGCCCTCCACCTCGGCATCGCCTTCGCGCTCACGATGCTCGTGGTCGCCCCCGTCACCCGGGTCGTCGCCCGGCTGGCCCTGTCCATCCTGGGCATCATGGAGATCGACGACCTGGGCGGCCAGGTGGCACTGCACCCCCACGTGTGGACCGCGGCCGGCCTCGCCCTCCTGTGGGGCCTGGTCGCCGGCGCGCTCGGCGGCCTGCTGGCCTCGCGCGTACGCCGGCGCGGAGAGGTCCCCACGAAGCCGGACGCGCCCCCGCAGGCGTAACCCGTCCCGTCGCACCGCCTTACAGCTCCCGGAACACCGGCAGCGCCCAGGCCGGCGGCGCGGGCGGTGGCTTCGGGGCGCCGCCGGCGCCCACCAGCGCCGCCCGCAGCTCGGCCACGAACTGCAGACACGTCTCGTACCGTTCCTCCGGCGCCTTCGCCAGCGCCTTCCCCAGTACGGCGTCGACCGCGGCGGGGAGCCCCGGGCGCTCCCCGGTCAGCGGCGGCGGCGGATCGTACTGGTGGGCCCACAGCAGCGCCATGTCGTCGTCCCGCCGGAACGGCGGCACCCCCGCCAGCGTCTCGAACACCACGCACCCCAGGCTGTACACGTCGCACCGGCCGTCCACCGGCCGCCCCGAGATCTGCTCCGGCGCCACGTAGTCGAGCGTCCCGACGAACTGGCCCACACTGGTGAACCCGGTCAGCGACAGCGACTTCTTCGTCAGGCCGAAGTCCGTGAGATAGACGTGCTCCGGGTGTTCGCTGTCGGTGCCCGGCGCCACGAGGATGTTGCCCGGCTTGACGTCCCGGTGCACCAGCTCGTGCGCGTGCGCCGCGTCCAGCGCCGACGCCACCTGCGAGGCGATCCGCCCCGCCTTCTCGGGCGGCAGCGGACCCTCCCGGTCCAGCAGCGCCCGCAGGTCCTGCCCGGCGACGTACCGCATGGCGATGTACAGCACGCCCTCCCTCTCGCCCGCCTCGAACACCGGAACGATGTGCGGGTGGTCGATCGCGGCCGCCACCCGGGACTCGTGCGCGAACCGCTTGCGGAAGGTGTCGTTACGGGCCAGTTCCGGGGCGAGCAGCTTCAGCGCCACCGCGCGGTCCAGCCTCAGGTCCCGCGCGCGGTACACCACGGCCATGCCGCCGCGCCCGATCTCGCTCTCCACCAGGTAGTCCGCGATCTGCTTGCCGACCAGCCCGGACGGCCGCCCGGCGGGCAGGTCGTCACGTGTGACCCGGTCGGCCATCAGCCGTCACCGTTCCGGTCCGGCGGACCGTCCCCGTCGTCGTCCCCGGCCTCCTCGCGCTTCACCAGCCGCGTCGGCTCGGGGCCCGCGTCGGGCACCGCCGAGTGGTCGACCACCCGGGTCGGCTCGTACCCGGCCGGAGGCACCGGCGCGGCCGGAACCGCGGGCCCGGAGGGAGCCCCGGGTCCGGCGGGACCAACGGGTCCGGAGGGGGCCCCGGACCCGGCCGGAGTCACGGGCTTGGAGGGATCCACCGGCCCGGCGGGAGACACCTGCGTGGCGGGAGCCGCGGGCGAGGCCGGAGGCACGCGCGGCGGCCCCTCGCCGGCGTCCGTACCCGCCCCGGCGGCCGACGGGCCGGCCGAAGTGGCGTACGTACTCAGCCGTGTCCCGTCGCAGTACAGCCAGCGCTCGCGCCGCGCGTCGTACATCCACAGCGCCTCGCCGTCCACGACCAGGCCGATCCGCAGCCCCTGCGTCCGGCGCCTGAACGTCTCGCCGTCCACGTGCCCCGCCGCCAGCTCCTCCGCCGCCAGCCGGTAGCGGCTCACCGCCTCCTCGGCCCGGGCAAGCAGCGGCCGGGGGTCGGAGGCCGTGCCCATCGGCTGCCCAGCCGCCGGAGGATCGGGCGGTACGGAGACCAGCAGCCGCCCGTCCACCCAGGCGGACCACCCGTTGGAGCACAGCACCCGGCTCCAGTCGCCGAGCCGCTCCAGCAACTGCACGGGCAGGAACGGGTCGAGCGGCACGGTCGGTCGGCCCGGATCCGGCGCCTCCCAGGCGGGCAGCCCCTCGGCGGGTACGACATGGCTGGGCCGGAAGCCGTCGTCCGGGGAGCGGGAAACGCCCGAGGAGCCGGGAAAGACCATCAGCCCTGCCTACTTTCGCATGATCACTGGCTCGTGCCGGCGCAGCAGCTTCGCGACCAGGAACCCGAGGACGAGGGACAGGACCACCAGCATTCCCATGTCGAGCAGCCAGGTCGCCAGCGTGTGGTCGAACAGCGGGTCGGTGGTCTTGTCGGTCGGCGAGAGCCTCTGGATGTCGACCGTCGACCCCATCGCCCCGAACGCCCACCGGGACGGGATGAGCCACGACAGCTGTTCCAGCACGAGCGATCCGTGGATCTTCAGCAGGCCGCCGCAGAACACCACCTGGACGATCGCGAGGAGCACCAGGAGGGGCATGGTGACCTCCTCCTTGCGCACCAGCGCGGACACGAAGAGGCCGAGCATCATCGCCGTGAACGACAGCAGCGCGACGGCCAGCGTGATCTCCACCAACGGCGGCATCAGCACTCCCTTGCCGCCCGGGGCGTTGAGCGGGACGCCGATCAGCGCGACCAGCGTCAGCACGACGGCCTGCACGACCGTGATCAGGCCGAGCACCACCACCTTGGACATCAGATACGCCGATCTGGACAGGCCGACGGCTCTCTCCCGGCGGTAGATCGTCCGCTCCTTCACCAGCTCCCGCACCGCGTTCGCGGCGCCGGTCAGCACACCGCCGACACACAGGATGAGCAGCACGTTCATCGTCGACTCGCGGCCGAAGCCGCCCTCGGACAGGGCCCGGGCCATCGCGCCCATCACAAACGGCAGCGCGATCATGATGGCGATGAACGTCCGGTCGGCGCTCAGTGCGGCCGCGTACCGCCGTACGAGCGTACGCAGCTGGGCGCCCCAGCTCTGTGCCTTCGGCGGTGGCGCGGGCGGCGTGGCGGCCGCCGCCCCGTCGGGCAGGGCCGGCCGCTGCATGGCGCCCGCGATGTACTGCTGGTGGAGCCGGGAGGCCCGGTACTGGCCGGCCCAGTCGCGGCTCCGGTCGTTCTCGAACGCCTCGAAGGCCTCGGGCCACTGGGTGAAGCCGAAGTAGTCCAGCGCGTCCTCGGGCGGCCCGTAGTAGGCGATCCGCCCGCCGGGGGCCAGGACCAGCAGCCGGTCGCAGACGTCCAGGCTGAGCACGCTGTGGGTGACGACGATGACCGTACGGCCGTCGTCGGCGAGCCCCCGCAGCATGTGCATCACCGACCGGTCCATGCCCGGGTCGAGGCCGGAGGTCGGCTCGTCCAGGAACAGCAGCGACGGCTTCGTCAGCAGCTCCAGCGCCACGCTGACCCGCTTGCGCTGGCCGCCGGAAAGGCTGTGGATCGGTTGCTTGGCGCGCTGACCGAGGCCGAGCTCCTCGATGACCTCGTCCACCCGGGCCTGTCGCTCGGAGCGGGCGGTGTCCTCGGGGAAGCGAAGCTCGGCGGCGTACGTGAGGGCACGCCGCACGGTCAGCTGGAGGTGCAGGATGTCGTCCTGCGGCACGAGGCCGATACGGCGGCGCAGCTCGGCGTAGTCCCGGTACAGGTCACGGCCGTCGTACAGCACCGTGCCCCGGTCGGCGGGGCGCAGCCCCGTCAGCGCGTTGAGCAGCGTGGATTTGCCGGACCCGCTGGGCCCGACGACACCGAGCAGGCACTTCTCCCCGACGGGGAAGGACACCTCGTCGATGAGGGTCTTGCGGCCCCGGTCCACCGTGACCGCCAGGTCCTGTACGTCGAGCGACACCTCGCCGGTGTCGGTGAACTCCACCAGCTGCGAACCGACCAGGCAGAACGCCGAGTGCCCGATGCCGACGATGTCGTCGGGAGACACCCGGGCGCGGGTGACCGGCTGGCCGTTGAGGAACGTGCCGTTGTGGCTGCCCAGGTCCTGGATCCAGTAGGTGCCGTCCGGGTCGGCGAGCAGTTCGGCGTGCCGGCGCGAGACCGTCAGGTCGTCGACGACCAGGTCGTTGTCGGGGCCGCGCCCGATGCGGACGGTCCGGGCCGGCAACGGCCGTATCGAGGTCGGCTGCCGGAACGTCCCGGTGGCGCCGGGCAGCGACACGGAGGACGGCCGGGGAACCGGGGGCGGGGCGTGCGGGGCCGCTGACGCGGGCGGGGCGTTCGACCAGGAGGGGGGTGGGGCCGGCGGCGGGGTGGCCGGCGCGGGCCGCTCGGGCGCCGACAGCATGGCGCGCGGGCCATCCGCCGGATGTCCGAAGTGGATCACACTGCCGGGCCCCACGCCCCAGGCCTGGACGCGTCTGCCCTCGGCGAAGGTTCCGTTGGTACTGCCCTCGTCCTGAACGGTCCACTGTCCCCCCTCGGGACGCAGCACCGCGTGATGCCAGGAGATCCGGGCGTCACCCAGCACGATGTCGCTCGCCGGGTCACGCCCGATGTGGTACTCCCGACTCGGACTCATCACGGTGGAGTCCCCGTCGATGTCGAGGACCAGCTCGGGCGCGGTGGGCACATATGGCCGCTCTCCCATAGGGGAATTTTATCCGCCAGGGCCGACATACGCCTGGGAAGTGCGAAATTCCGGGCCTCACCGGGCTTCACCGGGGCTTCCGGCCATCCGGCCCCGGTTCCGTGCCGCATCGGGCGCATCAGGGCCCGGACCGGGCCGCGTCCGGCCGCGCCCGGGCCCCGGCTCCGCCGCCCGGCGGGCGGCACGGAGCCGGACCGGGGCCGGGGGTCGACTACGGCACGGCGCCAGCGGCCATGCCGGGCTGCGCCAGGTTCCGCGGTTCGGTCCCGGCACCGGTTCACGTGCGGAAGCCAGGCGGCGTGCGGGGCCGGGTGCCGTGACTGGGCCGCGTCGGCGTGCCGGCGCGGGGCGCGTTCGGACGCGTCCGGGGCACGGTTCCGGTTCCGTGCCGCATCGGGCGCATCAGGGCCCGGACCGGGCCGCGTCCGGGCGCGTCCGGGCCCCGGTTCCGCCGCCCGGCGGGCGGCACGGTACCGCTGCCCCGGGCGGCGTCCCGGCCCGGCACGGCCCCGCGCCCCTGCCGTGTGCGTGGGCCGGGCGCCACCGATCCCGGGTGCGTGCAGGGGCGGGCCCCGTGCGGGGCGGCGCGGGTGGGCTGACCGCTGATCGCGCCGAGACCGCGGACGAGCGCCGGTCAGCGGGCCGGGCGGCGGCGGTAGTCGGCCACGATGCGGACGACGGCGTTGAAGGCGCGGACGCTGTCGGCGGGCTTCGGCTGCCCCACGGGGGTGCCGAGCCGTTCGCCCCGGTAGGTCTGGCGGGGGTTGGAGTAGCGGTTGATGCGCCGGCAGGGGCCGCCGGTCGCCTTGCGGCAGCTCGACTCGTACGCCTCCAGCGTCGACCACCTGCCCGAGGGCGGGAAGTGGCCACGCGCGCTGTTCGCGCCGCGTGGCGCCGTCACGTAGTCGTGCATGGCGCCCAGGTTGTGGGCGATCTCATGGGCGAGCGAGTGGTGCGCGAGGGCCTTCTGCGCGACGAGGCTGTAGCCGTGGGCGCTGGTGCGGGACGTCACGCGCCGGGGCCGGTTGGCGAGCCCGGCGGCTCCCTTGCTGCCCGTCACGATCGTGACCAGGTCGGCTCCCACGCGGTCACGGATGCGGGGCAGGTTGTCGGCCACGCCGTCGCCGCGTCGGGCGACCGCCTTCAGCAGGGCGCCACCGGACCGGTCCAGCCGGGCGGGCACCTTGGCGCGGACGATGCCGGTGAGCCGGAGGCGGGCGTTGACCGCCCCGGCGGCGAACGCCTGGGAGGTGGAGGTGACGGCCTGTCGGATCCTGGCACGCAGGGTGCGTTCACCGCCCGCCTCGCCGACGGCGCGGGCGGTGAACCCCGCCAGGATGTCGATGGTGACGATCCGCTGGCCGTAGTGGGGGCGGGGCACCCGAGTGCAGTGACGTTTCTTCTCCATTGGCGCACGGCACGTCCCGCCTGGTTCCTGTCGTGGGGGTGCGGGCGCGGCGGCAGGGGGAGCGGAGAGGGCGGAAGACGGCCCCTGAGCGGGCGCACACCCGGTCGTGCTCAGCACGAGGGCCAGCGCGGCGGCACCCAGTGAGGAATGGGCAAGGCGCATCTCCATCCTTTCGCAGAGCGGAACCCCCCAGGTGTCCTTGCGAGAAGGGCGGTGCCCCATGCGCCGGGTGACGCCTATTCACCGGTTCGGCGGTGCGGGGCCCGGCCGGGGGTGTCGCTTCAGGGTCGCCGCCTCAGGGGCGGGCCGAGGCGTCCAGCAGCAGGGCGGCCGCCTCCCGCGCCTCCCGCGCGGGCGTGGGCGAACCGGTGAGGGCGGCGGTGGTCATGGCACCCTCCGCGAGCAGCGCCACATGGGCGCCGGCCGGGGCGGGGGCGCCCGCCTCGGCGACCAGGTCGGTGACGTACCGCCGGAACTCCTCCTTGTGCCGGCGCGCGGCCTCCGCGACCTCCGGTGAGGTGGCCCCGAGCTCCCCGAACGAGTTGATGAACGCACAGCCGCGGAAGCCCGGTTCCTCGAACCAGCCGCGCAGCCAGTCGAAGACCGCCAGCACCCGCTCGCGCGGCGGTCCGTCCACCCCGTCCACGTACGCGGCCAGGCTGCCGCGCCAGCGCGCGTCGCGCCGCAGCAGGTATGCCTCGACCAGCGAGCCCTTGGAGGAGAAGAGCTGGTAAAGGCGTCGCAGGGTGACTCCGGACGCGGTCCGGACGGCGTCCATGCCGACGGCCTGGATGCCCCGGCCGTAGAACAGCTCCTCGGCCGCGTCGAGGACCCGGGCCCGGGTCTCCTCGGTGTCCATATCGCCACTCCCTTGCGTGAGAACCAACGTTCTCGTACGGTACCTCAGGAGGCGAGAACGATCGTTCTCGCCCGGGTCGAGAGGAGTCCGCCGTGCGCCCGCCGCTGCCGCCGTTCACCGAGGAGACCGCCCGTCTCAAGGTGCGACTCGCCGAGGACGCCTGGAACACCCGCGAGCCGGAAAGGGTCGCCCTCGCCTATACCGAGGACTCCGAGTGGCGCAATCGCGAGGTGTTCTTGAAGGGCCGGGACGAGATCGTCGCCTTCCTCACCGACAAGTGGCGGCGTGAACTCGGCTACCGGCTCCGGAAGGAACTGTGGGCCTTCACCGGCGACCGCATAGCCGTGCGCTTCGCGTACGAGTACCACGACGCCGACGGGCGGTGGTTCCGCGCGTACGGCAACGAGAACTGGGAGTTCGACCCCAGCGGTCTGATGCGCAAGCGCTACGCGAGCATCAACGACGTGCCCATCCCCGCCGCGTCGGCGCGGATCATCGTCTGACCGGCCCTCCGACCCGCCTTCCGACCGGCCTTCCGACCGCGTCCGGTCACCGACCGATCGCTGTCGGATTCGCGGTGTACGCATCGGTCCGTGAGTCTTGGGAACGCGAGAAGTCGACCCCAAGATGATCGGAAAGGCGGACCATGACAGACCCCCGTGAGCCCCAGGACCCCGTCACCCGGCACCCGCGGCCGGACTTCCCCGACCAGGACCAGCGCCACCCCGGCTGGACCGGCCCGATGGACCCGCCGCCCGACCACGGCGAGGAGTCCTACCAGGGCACCGGACTGCTGCGGGACCGCGTCGCCGTCGTCACCGGAGGTGACTCCGGCATCGGGCGCGCGGTGAGCCTGGCCTACGCGCGCGAAGGCGCCGACATCGTCTTCACCCACCTCCCGGAGGAGGAGGACGAGGCACGCGAGACCGCGAGGCTCGTCGAGGAGGCCGGCCGCAAGGCCATCGCCATGGCCGCCGACAACCGGGACGAGGAGCAGTGCCGTGCCCTGATCCGGCGGGTCACCGACGAATTCGGGCGGATCGACATCCTGGTGAACAACGCCGCCTATCAGATGGCCCAGCCGGACGGCATCGAAGCGATCACGACCGAGCAGTTCGACCGGGTGATGAAGACCAACCTGTACGGCATGTTCTGGCTGACCAAGATGGCGCTGCCGCACATCCCCAGGGGCGGCTCCGTCATCAACACCACCTCCGTACAGGCCTACAAGCCCAGTCCGCCGCTGCTCGACTACGCCATGACGAAGGGTGCCATCGTCACGTTCACCCAGGGCCTGGCGCAGATGGTCGCCGAGCGCGGCATCCGGGTGAACGCCGTCGCCCCCGGACCGGTCTGGACGCCCCTCATCCCGGCGACGATGCCGGAGACGGCGGAGTTCGGGAAGCAGTCTCCGCTCGGCCGCCCCGCCCAGCCGGCCGAGATGGCACCGGCGTACGTCTTCCTCGCCTCGGCGAGCGCGAGTTACATCACCGGAGAAATCGTCAACGCCACCGGCGGCACCCCGCTGCCGTGAGCCCGGCGGCCCGCGTACAACAGCTGTGGCACCGGACCGGCTGGGAGGCCGCGGCCATCGGCCGGTCCGTACGCCGGGCCCTGACCGGCCCCGGGCCGGAACGGGACCTGGCCGTCCAGGCCATCAAGGCCGCCGGGGCCGCCATCCTCGCCTGGGCGGTGGCCGGCTGGTGGTGGCAGGCCCCGTTGGCGCTGATGGCGCCCTGGACGGCGGTCGCCCTCGTACAGAGCACCGTCTACCGCTCCGTACGCACCGGTGTCCAGCAGGTCGTCCTCATCGCCGCCGGTACCGTGCTCGCCGCCGCCGCCGCTGGGCTGACCGGTGGGAACACCATGGCGGCGATGGCGATCGTGCTGCCCGTCACCACGCTGCTCGGCAACTACTCCCGCTTCGAGGGCCAGGGCGTCTACGCCTCCACCACCGCTCTGTTCGTGCTGGTCTACGGCTCGTTCAGCGGGTTCGACATCCTGCACCGGCTGCTGGAGACGCTCCTCGGCGCGGTCATCGGCATCGGCGTCAACGCGCTGATCCTGCCGCCCGTGCACCTGCGGCACGCCCATGAATCGCTGTGCCGGGTGCCCAGTGACGCCGCGGAACTGCTGCGCGCGATGGCGGAGGAGATGGAGCGCGGTTACGCCCGGCACCAGGCTCAGGAATGGCACACCCGGGCGCGGAAGCTGCCGCAGCTCCTCGCGGACCTCCGCAACGCGCGGATGTGGACCCGCGAGAGCTTCCGGCTGAACCCGGCGGGGCGACGCATCCGTCGGCCCGGCCCCGAACTGCCGTCCACCCAGTGGGACGCCGCGTGGGAGCGGATCGCGGACCACCTGACCGCGCTCACCGGGATGCTCGCGGAGGCGGCGGGCGAGCGCCCCCGGCTCAGGCCGCCTCCGGACACCGTCCTCGCGGACGTACCACCGCTGCTGCACGCCCTCGCGGACGTGTGCGAAGCGGATTGCGCGGCGCTGACCGAACCGGGCGACGGCGGTGGCGGTGGCGGGGACGGCGGAGTCGAAGGCGCGGACGGTGACCGGGGCGGGGACGGGGGCGTGCGGGACGAGGCGATACGGCGGGCGTGGGAGGCGCAGCGGCGCCTGAAGGCCCGGCTCACCGACCATGACGACGAGACCGCCACGTCGGTGGGCGGCCTGGCGGCGGAGACGCAGCGCCTGCTCTACGACCTGGACGACGCCCGGCCCACCCCACGGCACCCGTGACCGCCTCCGGATCGAGCGGCCCGGCCCGGCTCCTGCCCCGGCCCGGGGCGGCGCGACGGACACCGGCGGCACGACGGGCACCGGGCCGCCCGACGGATGCCCGCCGGGCACGACGGACGCCCGTCGGCCCGACGGGCGTCGGCCGCGGCGTCAGTCGCGGTGAGGGCCGCGGCGGGGGTCTCGGTGGGGACCCGCGCCGGAGTCGTCGCGGGAGGCCTCCTCGCGCAGTTCCGGGGGCCAGGTGCGGGTGTCCCGGGGCTCCACGTACGGCTCCTCCGACTCCGGCATGCCGCCGATGATCGCCCGCTGGCGCGCGAGTTCCGCGTCGAGTTCCAGGCCCAGCAGGATGGCCAGGTTCGACAGCCACAGCCAGATCAGGAAGGTGATGACGCCCGCCAGGGTGCCGTAGGTCTTGTTGTACGAGCCGAAGTTCGCCACGTACAGGGCGAAACCGCCCGACGCCACCAGCCACAGCAGTACTGCCAGCACGCTGCCGGGGCTCAGCCAGCGGAAGCCCTGGCCGTGGACGTTCGGCGCCCGCCAGAACAGCAGTCCGATCATCAGGATCACCAGGACGACCAGCACCGGCCACTTGGCGATGTTCCACACGGCGACCGCCGCGTCACCGAGGCCGATGGCCTGGCCCGCGCGTTCCGCGAGCGGCCCGGTGAACACCACGATGACCGCGCTCACCGCGAGGAGCACCATCAGCACCAGGGTCAGGCCCACCCTCAGCGGGGTCAGCTTCCACACCGGCCGGCCCTCTGGGAGGTCGTACACGGCGTTCGCGGTACGGATGAAGCCCCCGACGTACCCCGAGGCCGACCAGATCGCCCCCACCAGGCTGATGACCGCGACCACCCCGCTGGCGCCCGGGCTGTCCTGCAACTGCTTCACGGCGTCGCCGAGGATGTCCCGCACGGGGCCGGGCGCGAGCTTCTGGAGGTTGTCCATGACGGTGCGCGTCGCCGACTCGCCGATCACGCCCAGCGCCGAGACGAGGACCAGCAGGGCCGGGAAGATCGACAGGACGCTGTAGTACGTCAGGGCCGCGGCGCGGTCGGGGAGCTCGTCGTCCATGAACTCTTTGCCGGTGCGCTTGAGGGCCGCCCGCCACGACCCGGCGGGCAGATCGGTCGGCTGCTCCGGCACGCCGGCGTCATTTTCCTTGTCATCACCTGTGTGCGCCATACCGGCAAGGGTTACCCGGCACACCAGGCTCAACCCGCCGCCACCGCACCGCGGGCGCTCGCGTTGCGATGCCCCGACCGGAGCGGCAGGGTCGAGGCAGCGACTGCGAGGAGGACCCACCCATGCCCATCGCGACCGTCAACCCCGCCACCGGCGAGACGCTCAAGACCTTCGACGAGCTCCCGCCCGACGGGATCGAACGGTGCCTTGCCGCCGCCGACGCGGCCTTCCGCGGCTACCGCACGACCACGTTCGCCGACCGGTCCCGGCTGCTCGAACGCGCCGCAGACCTGCTGGAGGCCGACCAGGAGGACATCGCCCGCACGATGACCACCGAGATGGGCAAGCCCCTCACGGCCGCCCGCGCGGAGGCGGCCAAGTGCGTCAAGGCGATGCGCTGGTACGCGGCCAACGCCGAGCGGCTCCTTACCGACGAGCGCCCGCCCGAGGCCGACGTACGGGACGCCGGAGCGGCCCACGCGCGTGTGCACTACCGCCCCCTCGGCCCGGTCCTGGCCGTCATGCCGTGGAACTTCCCGCTCTGGCAGGTCGTCCGGTTCGCCGCACCCGCCCTCATGGCAGGCAACGTCGGGCTGCTGAAGCACGCCTCGAACGTCCCGCAGACCGCGCTCTACCTGGAGGACCTCTTCCGCCGCGCCGGTTACCCCGACGGGTGTTTCCAGACCCTGCTGGTCGGTTCCCGCGCCGTCGAGGGCATCCTGCGTGACGACCGGGTGGCCGCCGCCACCCTCACCGGCAGCGAACCCGCCGGCCGCTCGGTCGCCGCCATCGCCGGCGACGAGATCAAGAAGACCGTCCTGGAACTCGGCGGCAGCGACCCGTACGTGGTGATGCCGTCGGCGGACATCGACAGGGCCGCTCAGGTCGCCGTCACCGCCCGCGCCCAGAACAACGGCCAGTCCTGCATCGCCGCCAAGCGGTTCATCGTCCACACCGACGTGTACGACGCGTTCGAGGAGCGGTTCACGGCCGGAATGGCCGCGCTGGCCGTCGGCGACCCGATGGACGAGTCCACCGACGTCGGTCCGCTCGCCAGCGAAGCCGGCCGTGACGGTCTCCAGGAGCTCGTCGACGACGCCGTACGCCAGGGAGCGACCGTCCTGTGCGGTGGCGGCCGCCCCGAGGACCTGCCGCGGGGACTGGAACGCGGCTGGTTCTACGCGCCCACCGTACTGGCCGGCATCACCACCGACATGCGGATCCACCAGGAGGAGACCTTCGGACCGGTCGCCACGCTCTACCGGGTGGCCGACATCGACGAGGCGGTGAAGGTCGCCAACGACACCTACTTCGGCCTCAGCTCCAACGTCTGGACCCGTGACGACACGGACGTGGAGCGGTTCGTCCGTGACCTGGAGGCGGGCGGCGTGTACGTCAACGGCATGACCGCCTCCCATCCCGCGCTGCCGTTCGGCGGCGTGAAGCGCTCCGGGTACGGGCGTGAGCTGTCCGGGCACGGCATCAAGGAGTTCTGCAACGCCACCACCGTGTGGCAGGCGCCCTAGTGCGGTGACCGTGCAGGTTCGCCGGGTTGGTCCTGGTGCCGGTTGGGTGTGCTGCTGCTTCCAACCGGTGGGGAGCGGGATGGCTCAGCCGGTCCCGGTCCGGCCGTGACCTGTCCCAGGGCCTCTCGTTCGGATCTTGCTGGGCTCGTGACGCCTGGACACCGCACCTCGCGGCGTTGTCGTCGGTCGCCCATGCTCCGCAGTGGCTCCTCCCCCTGCCTTCGGCGGGGG
>NZ_JBEPEL010000091.1:0-26698 GCF_040300825.1 Streptomyces sp. NPDC000229 | reverse complement strand
GCCGCCGACGTCCTCGACAGCCGCGACCTGTCCGTTCTGCAGCGGGCCGCCGACGCCGCCCTGTACGACGGCAAGCACTCCGGCCGCGCCATCCTTGCCGAGGCCGCGCACGCAGGGGTGCCGTCCATCAACGGCCGCCGCGCCGGGCGCCCGGGTACGGCCGTGTGGGGGCGGGCGGCATGAGCACCGTGTCCCTTCCCGACGGCGACTGGATCCGCGGCATCAGCGTCCAGCAGCCGCACGCTGCCTGCATCCTCACCGGCGCCAAGGGCATCGAGAACCGCCCAAGGCCGTGGTCCTGGCGGGGGTGGATGCTCCTGCACGCCGGCCAGCGGATCGACCGCCCGCCCTGCGCCTGCCGTTGATCGCCCGTACGATCCGCGGCCGGGAGCTGACCACCGGCGCTGTGATCGGCATCGCGCGCCTGGGCGACTGCCACCAGGACCCCGACGGGTCCCCGCCCTGCACGCCGTGGGCGCAGGCCGGCGCCTGGCACCTGGTGCTCACCGACGTCCAGGAGCTGCCGCTGCCGCTGCCCGTCCCCGCCGCCGGGCAGCTCGGGCCCTGGAAGCCGACACCGGACCTGCTGGAGAAGGTGTTTCAGCAGCTCCCCGACTTCCGGCCGTGACCGCCCGGCGCCGCCATCTGCGCGCGGTGCCCACGCCGCCGGAGCAGCCCGTGGTGCCGGTCCAGCTCCTGAACTGGCGCCACGGCCCGCACTTCGGCCCGCCCGCGCCGTGCGTGCTGTGCGGCACCACCACCCCGCTGAGGTCCCACGTCAAAGAGCCCGTCCACAAGGTCTGTGCCGAGCTCTGGAATTCGCGGCACCCCGGCGAGACCCGGTTCGTCTCCGACCCGCCCAAGGGCGGCGGGACGACCGGCCACGCCTGACCCCTTCACCTCCACATGGAGGCCCCCATGAGCAACACCACCCGCGACGTCGACCACGCCCTCGCCTGCCCCGAGCCGCCGGCCTCGCCGCTCTGGCACCGGCACGGAACGAAGATCCGCCCGCTCACGCCCGCCCAGCAGCGGCGTAACCGCGAGCTGCTGGACATCGCCCAGCGCACCACCCGACCCCGCTCCCATCGCCCCACCGACACCCTGGCGGAGAACTGCTGATGGACACCAAGCACCTCGCCGTCGACGGCTACGTCGACGCCCTCCCCACCCCCGGCCCGCGCGGCACCGCCGCCTTTTCGAGCTGATCGTCCGACCCGCAGACGCGGACACCACCGCCCCTGACGCCCCGGACACGGTCCTCGTCTGCTCGACCGACAACCCCCACATCACCGAACTGCTTCTGACCGGAATCCAGATCGGAGACCTGCTGCGCGTCACCGGCACCCTCGCCCAGCCCGACGACCCCACCGCGCCCGCCCGGCCCACCGTCGACGCGCTGGAGGTCCTGGCTGCCGCACCGGTCTCCGTGCCTCGGGAGCTGATCTTCGACCGGTACGGGCCGTACGTCGTCATCTTCAACGCCGACCGCGACGCCGTACCCGTCTTCCTCGCGTCTGGCGAGTGGGTCGGCGAGGCGCCGAGCGCCGACCTCATCGGCCCGCTGATCGACGCCTACGAGAACGGCGGCACTCGATGACGACCGCCGTTCCTGCACAGCGCACCGTCCTTCAGCGGTTCCCCGCCGGCCACCCCCGCGGCTCGCGGCCCGCCGACGAATACGCCGCCGCCCAGCGCGACCAGGGTGTTGCCGCCCGCGTCGTGATGGACCCCTCAGCGACCAGTTCCTCGTGGTCACCGACACCCCCACCCAGTAGCACCCGCCACCTCGAGCGCCGCGCCCGCCCTTCCCGGCCGGGCGCGGCGCTCGACCCCTTCGTACGAGGCTTGGAGGCCCCGTGTACGACGTGTTCATCGACTCCTTCGGCGCCCGCTGGTAGGACCCGCCGCCCCCGCGCTACCGCGCCGCGGTCCTGTCCATCAACCTGACCAACGCCCTGCTGAACCCGCCGGACGACCCGGCCCTGGCCGACGTCGTCGCCCGCCAGACGGGCATGGACGCTGGCGTACGCGACTACGTCCTGGCGACGCCGGGCGCGGCCCGCATCGTCGACGACGCCGTGCACGAGCTCACCGCCCTGCTCGCCGCCGGGGACGGCCGCCCAGTCCAGCTCCTGGTGAACTGCTGATACGGCCGCCACCGCGCCCCCGCCATCGCCGAAGCGGTCGGCCGACGCATGCAGGACGCCGGCGCCCGGGTCGCGGTCACCCACCACCACATCGACCGGCCCCCGGTGCAAAGGCGCCAACGTTCAGCAGGCAGCGCCGTCCACCCGTAGTCAATGCTTCCTGAAGTGCTCGATCAGACGCGAGTAGCTGTCATTGGCATGGCCGTCTTCCACGGCCTTGGTCACGAGGCCGAGGGTGTAACCGGGGAATCCGACGTCGATGTTCCGCGCCCCGCTCTCGCGGACCAGGTCCTCGACCGAGGGCCGGTGGTGCTGGAGTGCTCCGTACTGCGTCGCGTACTCACCACGGTCGACCTCGTCGGCGATCACCGGGAAGGACGCCAGTAGTGCGTCAACGGACGGGCCGGCGTCGTCCAGGAACCGCTTCACCTGGATCCCCTCGCTGGACAGCAGAGCGGCCGCGTGCAGGAATCCGTTGAGCGTGCCCCACATAGTGCCGTGCACGGCCATTCCGTACAGGGCCGGCACGCCAGCGTCGGCCGAGATCAGCGTTCCCCGGCCACCGATGAGCTGGAGCGTTGTACGAAAGTGGTTGAACACGACGTCGGAACCGCCATAGAAAATCACCGTCTCCGCTCCCCCGATGCCCGGAGCGATCGTCATGATCTGCCCATGGAGATACTGCGCGCCTTGGTCCCTGACCCACTCGGCCACGGCCCTGGCCTCTGAGGATGTCCCATCCGTGAGGTTGAGCACGGAGCGGCCGGAAAGCACGTCGCGCGACGATTCCAGAACCGCGCGGGCCGTCGCATTCCCCTTCACACTGACCACCACAAGAGGACTGGCGGCAACGGCGTCACGGACAGTTGCGGACCGCTCAGCCCCCCTGGCGACCAAAGGGTCGGCCTTCTCCGACGTACGGTTCCACACCGTGGTCGGGTGCCCGCCATCCAGGAATGCGCCGGCGAGTGCGAAGCCCATCTCACCCAAACCGATCACGGTCACGGCCAGCTGGGCATCGGTTCGTTCTGAGGCAGTGTTCATCAAAGTCGCTCTCTCCCCGGTTGCAGTGCTCCAGCCCATCCAGGGCCGCCACTGGTGCTGCACAAAACGTCACGCTAGAACCTGAACCGAAGTTGAGGTCAAGGGAGACCTCAGGCCGTGCGCTCACCGGCGGGGGCTTGATTGGTCCGGCGTCGAACGGAGCTCGAACTTGATCGGCGTTTGTTCAGCGGACACGTAGGCGGCCTTCGTCTGATCCTGTGCTCCGTCACAGAGGCATGGGAACAGCACGAAGGCCGTGGTCGTGAGTTTTGTGCATCAAAGCGCCCTACGGGATGCGTTCGCGGAAGTGTCACACTTCCGGTCGGAGCTGTACGCGTGCATGACCGCGCGGGGCGACGCGTTGTTCGAGTTATGCGACGCGCTGTTGTGCACGGACGGGCCGGTACGCACACTGGTCGATCTCGCGCTCGCGGCCGAGCACCGCCGCGGCCACGGAGCTCTGTACGGCGGGCTCAACCGAGGCAGGATCGATGTTGCCCGACTGCGTCGCGCCCTGTCCGGGATACCGCTGCCGAGGGCGGCGGACGGCCGGCTGGTGCTGGCGGTGGATGTCTCGCCGTGGCCGCGGCCGGACGCCAACACCTGTGCCGACCGGGCCTTTTGCCACACATTCGGCCGGGGTGAAGGCAAGCGCTCCTGGGAGCCGGATGCGTCGGCGCCGGTTACTGGCCTTGGGTGCATGGGCTGACTGTCATCCATGGCGGAGGCACTGCGGACGGTTCCGGCCTTTGGTCACTGCCCCAGTGAGTGGTTTCCGGTCAGTTGCTTACGCCTGGTGGACTTCCTTCTACACCACGTGTTCGTATGTGTGTTCGGCAGGTGGTTGGGTGCGAACAACGCGGTAGACAAGAGGGAGTTGACGAAGTGAAACCCTTACGTACGTCGGCGTGGCGGCACGTTGCTACTGGTGCCGCGCTGGCGCTACTGGCGGGGATGGGCACTGCAGCAGCGGCCCCTACCCCGCCTACACCCGGCTTGGCCGCATCTCCGGCGGCGGTGGCGGCAGCCGGGCCGCAGGACCTGGCTGCCATCGCCGCCGGGGGTGATCGGCCGGTGTCGGGCAAGACACCGTCGGCTGGCCCCAAGTTTGCCAAGTCCGGCACCTTTTGGCGGGTCATCACCCCGCATGTGGTGCTGCGGAACACCGTGACCGACGCGGACGGCGACACCGCCAACCTGACGTTCCAGGTGTACACCACGAACGCGGACGGCACTCCCAAGGCGCAGGTCGACCTCGACGGGTCGGGTCAGCACGGGGTGCTGGTGTCGCCGTATGTTGCCTCGGGCGGCACGGCGAAGGTGACGGTGCCGTACGGCAAGCTGAAGCCTGGCGTGCTGTATAAGTTCCGCACCTCCGCCTACGACGGCAGCCTGTACGAGACCACCTGGTCTCCCTGGGCGGACTTCCGCATCGACCCGTACATGAAGTTCCCCGCGCCGCAGACGACGTCAACCATCGACCCGCTGGCCCAGACCGACATCGAGGTCACCCGCACCGACCCGGGCACCGTCGCTCTCACAGGCCGCAAGGCCACCGGTGAACGGTCCTGCTCCACGGTCGATGCTCAAGGCCGCAAGCTGTGCATCGAGATCAGCCCGCCGTCCAAGCAGAGCAAGGAGCCCGCAGCATCCCCGCGGGCCGGGCTTGCCGGCCCCGTCGACCTGGTCTCGTGGTGCGGAAGCAAACCGCTCGGCAAGGACTACATGACCCGCAGCGAGGCGTGCCTGAAGAACCTCGGCTCCGCCACGCTGATCTTCCTGGACGCCGACCCAGATCTGCCCGCCCTCGGCCTAGCCACCTTCGACCTGCAACAGCGGATCAAGACGTACCCCAACAAGGGTGCCTCCGGATCGGACTTCGCCGAGTTCGACCAGCAGCTTGTGGCGATGCCCCGCAACATCGACGCTGCTCTCCAAGGCGTCAACCTCACGTGGCTGCCCAGCAACAACTGCTCTTCCTGCACCACCTCACAGACGCGGTGGACGGACATCAACGGCGCCGCCGCCACCGGCCACTGGAGCTTCTCCGAGGTTGGTCCTCTCAACGCCCGCTACGGCACCGTCCAGACCACTTGGTCGGGCACGGGCAAGGAGACCATCGACCTCGGATGGGCCATCCGGGGCACCGTGGACGCCAGCCTGACTTCCTCGGCAACCGCCGACTTCGGCACCAGCGGAGACGCACGCGTCCGCGAGCTCGCCCCGCGCTGCGACGACATCGTCAAGGGCTCGGCACCCGGCTGTGTGCTGCCGTACTTCAATCCGACCTGGACACTGGACACCAACCTGTACCCGGCCGCCGGCGCGTACTACTGGTACATGCAGCAGGTGATGCCCGATCACGCCGGCTCGAAGCGGTGGGACAGCCTGATGGACTACCTGGGACCGGACACTCCCGTGAAGAACAGCGCCGGCGGAACATGGACCTCGGACAACAGCCGCGCCCGCGTGTGTGACAGCACCTGGAGCGTCCACCCGTCCGATGCGTCAGTGGGATCGGTCGACTGCGATGAGTTCGCGATGGCCTCGACTCACCAGTCCGGCGGCTTCCCGAACAGCGTGAACCTGGTGACATCGGGCAGCAAGTGCGCCCAGTTGTACACCGACAAGATGGGCGACGGTTCGGCGAACTTCGGCATCCTCGCTGACACCCGCACGGCCACGAACGGGCCGAGCGGTACGGAACGGTGCGGGCGTGCGGCAATCCCCAGCGTTCAGAACCAGCGGGCGTTCACCGGGTTCCCGGCTCCGTCGTGGCGGATGCTGGACGGTGACGGGTTCTTCGTAACCCTTCCGGGATACGAGCACTGCACCTCGACCGCGACGACCTGCACGTGGCGCAAGATCGGCTGACGTAGCCGGAGCGCCGGCAGGGTGAAGCACCAAGGGGGCCAGCCCAAACGGCTGGCCCCCTTCTCGTGTGTGGTCAGTCGCTCAGGGGCTGCCACCGGTCTTCCTGCGCGGGGTCGATCCTGCTGCCCCATACCAGCGCCCCACCGACCAGGCCGGGCTTGTCCCGCGTGGCAAGGGCGGGCGCTTCGAGCATGTCGGCGATGTCTTCCAGGTAGGTGACCAGCGTGTCGAGCTCCTCGCCGGGAGCTTCGTTATAGCGGGACCAGCGGCCCAGGTAGCCGGTCGCGGCGTCCAGATACAGGCCCGAGGTGCTGTCAGCCGGACCCAAGGCGACAACCGGAATCCAGGTCGGCTTCCACACAGTGATCCGGTCATATTCGGGACGGCGGGCGTTGAGCGTGTCCTGGTGGGCCTGGGAGTCCATCTGCTGCCGGTAGAAGGCAGCTACGGCGTCCAGGGTCATCAGGGCCTGATTGCCGGGCAGACAGCCCGCGCCGTTCACCCCGTCGTCACCAGCGTTCAGCAACCACAGGGCGCGCAGGTCTGCGGGTATCTCGACGTTGAGGTCCCGTCCCAGCGCGGCGATGGCGGCGTAGCTGGCGCCACCGCGGAGCGTGGCGTGAGAGTCGGGAGCGTTGCGCTGAAGCCAGCCGGTGACGCGCTGCCAGGCGTCGGCAATCTCCCGCACGGTGACCGCAGCGTCGGCAGGATCAGCAGACTGCTCCTGCTCCTGGGCGTTTTCGGCTAGCTCGGCCGGTTGGGCGGAGGGGGCTAAGTTCACATACCGGATCTCGATCCGGTCGGGCTCACGGATGTAGCCGATGGCCAGGGCCGGGCAGTCCTCGAACAAGTCGCCGTCGATTGTCACGGTGAGGATGCCCGGCAGACCCGAGGGTTCGCCCATGTCCGGGTCGTCGACCAGTTGGCCGCCCAGAACCTTCAGGGCGTAGGGGACGCCGTCCCCGAACTGGCTGGCGGCGTTGCGTACGTGCGGGGGGATTTCGATATTCACAGCCTGGTGCTCCTTGCTGGTTGGCTGGCAGGCGGTGCCCTCACACACTAGGACGCCGGCGTTTACCGGCGGGTGGTGCGGGCGTCCTGCCGTACAGAGGTGTCAGGCGCCTCGACCGCCGGCGCGGGGGCGCGGCGGAAGCCGTGAGAAGGTGCCCGGCCACCAAAGGGGTCGCTCTCCTCCCCCCTCCCCCACTGCCGGACCGCCCACTCCCAGGACCGTGTTGAGGTATCACGGCGTGATAGCCCCCATGCAGCACTGGGCAGAGGCAGATGCCGACTGCGCTTCTCGCGGCCCTGCCGAGGAGCGCAGCAGCAGGGTTATCACGGCGTGATAGCTCCTCGAAGGCTGTAACGACGGCTGCCTTATCACGGCGTGATAACCCCCCAGCATCAAATGCCAGCTAACTAACGTGTCATGCGCTGAAGTGATCTATGCCGTTAGTACAGTGACGCTCATGACGTCACCTGACACCAGGGGCGACCGGGAGAAGGTCGTCTCCAAGCTGCCTTCTTGGCTGCGCCAAGAGCTCAAGGTCCGTGCCGTCCAGCACGGCGTTGACATGCAGGAAGCCGTAGACGCGGGTATCACCGCGTGGCGCGGGCTCGGCTCCAACCTCACGCCCATTGACACCTCGGGGGCAGAATCCTTCGCCACGTTCCTGCCGGTCGAGCAATGGTCCGGCTTCCGTGCTGACTGCAAGAACCGAGGAGTCTCCCTGATCCAGGGCTTGGCCCAGTCCGTACAGGTCTGGCTCGACAACCACCCAGCGCCTGCCGTGAAACGGCCAGCGATCGTCCGACGCATCGTCGTCTGCAACCAGAAGGGCGGCGTCGGCAAGACCGCCATCACCGCAGGCACTGGTGAGGCCTTGGCTGAAGACCCCACAATCCTCGTACCCGTCCGCGTCTCCAAGCACTTCGCCGCCCTCCTAGAGGACGAAGGCGACCACCCGAACGATCCACTCGCACTCGAGGACCTGCCTGGCCTCGGCCAGCGAGTCCTGCTCGTCGACTTCGACCCCCAGGGCCACCTCACCAAGCAACTCGGGCACGAACCTCTGCCCATGGATGGGGACTCCCTCACCAACCACATGGCCGGCGACGCCAAGGGTGACCTCCACGACCTCATCGTCACCATCGACGATGACCGCTTCGGAGGACGCCTCCACCTTCTCCCCGCCTGCGCAGACGCATTCCTGCTCGACGTACGCCTCGCCTCCGTACGCGCGCGAGAAGCAGCTCTCGAGCGCGCCCTCAACGCAGTCGAATCCGACTACGACGTCATCCTCATCGACTGCCCGCCCAGCCTCGGGCTCAGCATGGACGCGGCCACCTACTACGGACGCAGACGCCCCCAAGAAGTACCCGGCAACTCCGGCGTGCTCATCGTCGTCCAGGCCGAAGACAGCAGCGCCGACGCCTACGGGCTGCTCACCTCGCAGATCGAGGACATGCGCAACGACCTCACTCTCGATGTCGACTACCTCGGCCTGGTCGTGAACCACTACGACGCCCGCCGCGGCTTCATCGCCACCTCATCCCTCCAGTCATGGATGGACATAAAGGATCCTCGCGTAGTCGGCGTCATCGGGGACCTCAAGGAACAGAAAGAAGCTGTCCGCGCCAAGCAACCCCTGCTCGCCTACGCACCACGGTGCGAGCAGTCCGTCGCCCTCCGTGCCCTCGCCCGGGAGATCAGCAAGTGAGCAAGGCCAAAAGTCTCGGTGCCGGCGCATCGTTCGCCCAAGCACGTCCCATCAGCGCCCGCCGAGCCGCCATCGGCGCCGCAACGGGAGCTCCCACCGAAGGCGTACCCGACCCCACCAAGCTCAGCCTCGACCTGATCAGCCAAAACCCTGACAACCCACGCGAAGAACTCCGCGAGCTCGACGGACTGACCGACAGCATTCGTGAAATCGGCCTCGTCAACGCCATCACGGTAGCCACCGTGGACGCCTACCTCGCCGAGCGCCCGCAGCGTGCGAATGATGTCGACGAAGGTGCCCGCTACATCGTCGTCGACGGTCACCGACGGCTCGAAGCCGCACGCCGTGCCGGCGTAGACACCATCCGCGTCACCGTCAACAACGACCTTGTCTCTACGGATGAGTCGCTCCTGGAAGCCGCGTTCGTCGCCAACGTCCACCGCGACGACATGAACCCGCTCGAGCAAGCTCACGCACTGAAGAAGCTCGTCGAGTTCTACGGCTCCCAGAACAAGGCGGCCAAGAGACTCGGGATCGGCCAGTCAACCATCTCTTCGAAACTCTCGATCCTCGACCTCGATCCCGCCCTCCAAGCCGACCTCGTCACGGGCCGTCGCAAGATCGAGGATGTCCGCAACCTCTCTAACCTGACTGCTGAGGAGCAGCGCGAGAAGGCCGATGCTCGAGCCCAAGCGAGGCAGAACAAGTCAGCAGCAGCTCGTGGCCTATCACGCCGTGATAACCCCCAGCCCCCTCAGGCACCGCAGAACGAGTCTTCTCCACAACAGCCCGAAGCTCCCAGCGACCTATCACGCCGTGATAACCCCCAGTCCCAGAGCGCTCCGACCGAGTCGGTCGTACCCGCGACACCGGACCCAGTAGGCGGAACCGTCGTCGCGACAACCAAAGCACCGGTGCCAGAGCCGCGGCCTGCTGCCCAGCCGGCTGAATCCCCGGAACAGGTCCCGCTGGCATTGCCGAGTGACGGTACGGCACTGATGGACTACGCACGGGGTCACCTAAACGCCGAGGAACGCAGCGCCATGCTGCAGCGGTACTTCCAGGTGACCAGCGGCGTGGACGAGGTGGCGGAGGACCTTCGTCGCGGGCTTCTACCTGAGCACCGCCGAGACCTCGCTGTGATCCTGCGTCAGGTTGCCGATCGCCTGACCACATAGCCATACCTCGACGGGGACGGGCCTCTCCATGGACTACCGCAAGATCATGACCGGGTCGAAGTTGTCGCCCCGCTGCCTGGTCGCCGTCACCGCAATGGCATGGCCGCCTTGTGCAGGTCCGCCCGGTGAGGGCCGACTCTTCCTAGGAGGAGCCGGCCCCTCCCCTCGCTTCGTGAGGTCTCAGATGAAGCAGCACCACGAAAGGCGGACCTCCGAGAGTGAAGGCGAGAGTCCGGACCCTCCTCGCACCGGCCTCGCACAACGGCACCTGCTGAACCTGAGCCAAGCCAGCACGTGCGCGGGTCGCGTGCCACGCCGCCGCACGCATGCGCCCAGCAGCGCACGCAAACCCCTGTTCACCCTCCGAACCGCCCACCCTCTCGCCCATGCGCATCACCGGACACCCGCGAACCTGAACGATGTGAAAACCCCGGCGCATCCGTGCTGGCGCTGCGATCATCGGCGGATGCTGGTCACACCCATACCCGGCGCGAACCGGGACAACGTCCTGAAGTCCCTGCGATCCGTACACACCGCTGCCGGGAACATAGACGGCGGCCAGTCCGGAGGTGCCTATGGGCGCCTTCTCAAGTATCTGGAGTGGGCGAACGAGTCCGTACGGCTGCGCCCGCGCCATCGACAGGCTCGTACGAACGCGAACGCACCATACGCTCCCGGACGGAGTCGGCCACCTCGCCAGCAGCGACCAACAGCGGCTGGTGAACGGAATTCGAATCAGTAGGGTCCCCGGCACGGCGGCGTCGGATCGCGGCGAACCGCTGTCGCCCCGCCGGAGGTCCAGAGAGCTGTAGCCGACCCCTCCAGAACGCGCCCAGGGTGATAGGCGGCCGAGCCCAAGGGCTGGGTGCAGTCACCGACATCGACTACGCCGAGTCGACCTGCGCCCAGCCCCAAAACTGCCGCGGCACGGGGCCTGCGGCGGTGTCAGCAGGCGTAGGTGGTGCCGTCGGCGGCGGTGTTCCAGTTGCAGGCGGTGATGCTGCCGGTGCTCGTGTTGTTGTCCGGGCTGCCTGGCTTCTTCAGCCGCAGGTCCGGGTTTTTGGCGGTGCTGGTGTTGAGCAGGACGTGGCGGGCGTAACCGCGGTAGATGTGGTGCGCGCCGCTGCTGTCGCGGTAGTGGCGGCCGCTGCCGGTGTGCACGTACGCCTTCGCTCCGGCCGGCAGATTGTAGGAGGGCAGGGCGCGGCCGTAGGTGTTAGTGGTGATGTCGGGGACGTAGCCGCCGGTGTTCACCGTCCTCGTGGTGACGTTCTTGATGATGAAGAACTCGCCGTTGAGGTTCAGCTGGGTGCCGTCGCGGGTGTCGGCGCCGGCGGCGTTGGGCCGCACGTGCGTGAGCATCAGTGCGCCGGTGGTGGAGGCGGCCTGGCTCGGCGTGGCCAGGGCCACAAACGCGAGCGCGGCGGAAGCGAGTGCGGTGGTGCGTACGGTACGGCTCACCAAGGGCCTTTCTGCAGAAGGGGAATGGGGGGCAGCATCCAGTCGGGTGCGATCCTCGCACCCGACGAGCTCCGCCGATGTGGAAAACGAGAAGGACGGTCAGGAGCTGCTCACCACCGGTACGAGCGGCGCCGGGGGCTGCTAGCGCCCGGTGCCGGGACGACGTACGTCCGCGTACACCCGCGCCCTCACGCCGGGCTCACCCGGCGTACGCCACACCGGCGTGATGCCGGAGGTCGCCCACTGCTTCTGAAGGACCTCCATCACCGCGCGGACGGTGTCCTCGTCCGCAGCGGCGACGTCCAGGACCACGAGCCCGGGCTCGGCGATGCGCTGCTCATCGATCTCCATGCCCCGACCGACGATTCCGCCCGGTCGGCCGGTTCGCCGATCGCGGGCAGACAACCCGTACGAGGGACTCAAGCCACCGACTCGCCCGGCGCCGGTCGCGCGCAGGGCGGCGTGGCCGTAGACAGGAAGGGGCGGCCGCGCTTCGCTCATAGGACCGGGCGGGCTGCACCCCCTCTGTCGGGGAGCCGTGCCCACCCCGGTCGGCACGGCTTTCCACCGGGAGGCCCTGGTGGTGCTGCGCCTGTCCGTGGAGCCGATGCTCACCCAGCCAGGGAGAGCGAGTTCTGCCGGACCCTGTCTTCCAGGCCAAGCGATACCTCGGCCGCACACGTTGCTGAAGACGGACGCCAGTTTGCCGGGCTCCGTGGCGCCCCCGGCGCGGTCTGCTGCGGCTGGTCAGGGTGTTACGCGCGTCTGTCCTAAGAGGGAGCAGACTTTGCCCAAGGGAAGGCCGGTGAGGTCTGCACTGTGTTCGGCGCTGTATCCGAGTGCTGTCAGTGTCAGCAGGTCCGTGTTAGAGGGCAGCGTCCCGCTGGTGGGGTGGCCGGTGCCCTGGCCATGTACGTGGTCGATGAGCAGTTCCCACGCTCGAGCGGTGGGATTGAGGGAGCTGATGACCGAAGGCCAGGCAGTGAAGAGAGCATCGAACACGGAGGTGACGGTCTTGTCGGCCTGGCCGTTGTCGAGATGGGCGCGGGCGTAGGCGAGGTAGTGGGGATAGTGCAGGGTGTAGAACGCCTCGTAGGCCAAGAGGCTGGGGCTGGGATGACATGTTGCGGAGTGACGGCTCACGGGTGGCCCCTTGGGTCGGTCACGATCGGTGCGGTCAGCCGAACGCGGCGGCGGGCAGGTGTGGGCTGTCGGCGCATTCCGGCGGTGTGGTGGCTGCCTGCCACAGTGGGCGGAGTTCAGCTGGGCGTCCGCGCAAGGCGAGGACGAGACGAGCGGTGCTCTCCCAGTCCGGGATGTGGCTGCCATTGAGTGTGCGGGTGATCTCCCTGATGGGCAGTTTCTTTCCGGCCCCGGTAATCCGCTGGATCGCCCACAGATCGGGCCGGTCGGCGGCGAGGTAGAGCGCCCTGAGAGCGGTGTGGAACTTCTCCTTCGCTTCTTCCGGGTCGTGGGGCGCAGGTTCGCGTGGGGGAGTGTCGAGGTCGGGGGGCCTTTGTGCTGCCTCCCAAAGGTCTCGCAGCTCCGCCAGGTTGGCGTGGCAGGCGGCGGCGAAGCGTTCGACGACCGGCCAGGAAGGCCGACGGGTGCCGGCGAGGATGCGGGAGAGGTAGGAGGGCGAGATGCCCACATTGAGGGCGGTTTCCTTGATGGGTTCCTGGGTGGCGCGCTGAAGAAAGGACATTGCGGCGGCCAGTTGCTGGGCGGGTGTCTGGCTCGGAGGGCGCGGGGAGTCGGCACCAGCCTCTGGCCCTCCGGCGTTGCCCGGCGACCGGGACAGCGGGGTGTCGGAGGCTGTAGCGGACCGTTTGACTCGTGCGGCTCGAGCGCGTTCGAGACGACGTGCGACGGCGTCTTGGTTCCACTTCTTGCGCATCCGCTCGGCTCCTCGGCCGGTGGCGCGGCAGATGTCGGCCCAGGAGTCACCGCGGCCTCGTCCTCGGGCGACGATGGCTGCTTCGACATCCTGCATGTGGCGTTGCAGGTCAGTGACCTGGCGCATGAGACTGCCGGAGTCGCCGCCGTCGTGGGCGCTGGCCAGCAGTCTGGTCACGGCGAGGTGGAGGTCCTCGATCGTGGCCCGGAGATCTGCCTCGTGCTGGGTGCGGTCTGGGGGTTCGGCGGAAGAGCTGCGGGCGGCCGTGCGACAAGCGGGGGAGCAGAAACTGTTGGGGCGGCCCGGCCTGACGGTGTGTTTGTACTCTTTGCCGCACTTGCAGCATTGCCTAGTCTGCTGCCGCGGGGTGCCGGAGGGCATGCGGGTGCCTCTTTCAGGGGAACGCGGAGGGAATTTAGGAGGTACGAGGCGGTCGCGGATGGCCCCGCCGGGCGGAAAACTCCGCCCGGCGGGTTGCGTCTGATCGCAGGTCCCCATCGCCGCGCGCCGCGGTCACGGCAGCGCGCACGGCGGGGGGTGGCGAATTTCAGAAGCGACGAACGCGCTTGTAGACGAGATGCGTCCCTGCGGCCAGAACCGAAATAGCCATGGCCAAAGCTCCCAGAACGGCCGGGTCGCGGACTCCTGTGATGACGATGATGGGCAGGACCGGCAGCGCAATGAACGCACTACCGCGTGCCGTGACTGTCAAGTCATCGTCTCTACGCGTTTCCCCTGGAGAAAACGGGGTCATGATAGCGTCGGCACCTGATTCCGGCCCCCATAAAGGGCGCTGGAGGCGATTGCGGTCGTAGGGCATGAAGTAGTCCCTTTCCAGGCGCGGTTCATGTTCGTTGCGATCGGGATCGCGGTTGCTGAACAAGGCCCTGGCTGTGGTTTGGACGCCCCGTGCCAGGGTCCTTGTCGTTCCGGCGTACACCGGTGAGCGGGACCTTAACTCGCCACCGCTCCGCAGCGCCACGCGTACTCAGGGTTATGGCCGCATGCGCCCAGCAGCGTACGCAAACCCCTGTTCACCCTCCGAACCGCCCACCCTCCTGCCCATGCGCATCACCGGACACCCCGCGAACCAGAGCGATCTGATCAGATCAAAGAACGATCACAGCGCGGCGACATTGTCACGAATCGAGTGTTTATCGGGTGCAATCCCACATGCAATCCCAACGCGACGCTCCTCTGCTGCCGCCGCGCACGTGCCCGCCGCCAGGACCCGCCACCCACCCGCCACAGCGCACACACCCAAGCGCACGCCCCCGACCCCTTCCCAGGACGACCGCCCAGGCGGTGTTCCCCCGACTCATGAAGACCCTGTCCCTCTGCTCTCTGTGGTGCAGACGGGCGACCACTCCGAATGCTCACGTCGTGGGCTCGATGTCGAGTCCCCCGCAGACACTGGAGCAGGAGGGATGTCTCCGGAACAGCAAGGAAGCGAAGAGGTTCGCCGGTTAGCACATCGGCGTGCTTGCGTCGTGGGGTAGCTTCTGGGGCCGTCCAGGATCAACATGATGAAGCCCGCGCCCCACGCCCTCCGACACGGCCCTCGCCCTCTGGGCAGCCGTCGGCCTGGAAGCGGCGCTCGGATACTCCGTGGCGCAGCACCTGTTCCTCGAAGCCGGCCCGCTCCTGGCCGTGGAAGGCAGCAGCGACTTCGTCTTCCTCATGCGCATGTCCGACTACCTGGTCAGCCAAGGCCGCACCGGCCTCGACCCCCTGCTGGTCATCATCCCGGTCAGCGGCATCGGCAACATGCCGGCCTTCATCGCCGTCATGGGACGCCGACTGTCCGTCCGCGCGCTCATCGACGGAGCCGAGACCACCAAGGTGACCGCCAAGGTTCTCAGTGCTGCCGAACTCTGCCCGGCCTGCGACGCCCGCCGCCCCGCCGCACGCGCGTTCATCCAGTGGCACCGCGACCCCGACCGCGACCCGAAGGCGCTGCCCAAGCTTGGACTGCTCCCCGCGCATGCGGGGATGGTCCCAGGCTGTCGTCGGGCACGACGCCGACCACGACCTGCTCCCCGCGCATGCGGGGATGGTCCCCTCGTGGATTCCGGCCGAATTCGCCCAGGCCGTACCGGAACTGGCCCGAAGCGAGCGGCTCAAGGGCGGCCTCTCGTTGGACTTGATCGCTCGGGCCACGGGGCGCCGCGTCGTTAAGCGCGTGGATGAGGAGACGGCTCGAATCGCCACGGCGAAGGACCTGGCGCTCCTGGAGCTGGAGGCCGACACCGTCGCGGCGATCCTCGTGCTGACCGCGTCCTTCTTTGACGCCGACGGCGAGCTGCTGGAATACGGGGTTGACCTAGGCCGTTTCGTTCGGATTATCTGAGCGTTGGTCCGGGTGTGCCGTTGAGTGACGCGCAGTGGATGCGGATCGAGCCCTTGCTCCCGGACCGGGCTCCGAAGCGGGGTGGGCGGTGGCGGGATCACCGTGAGGTGATCGACGCGATTGCCTGGAAGTTTCAAACCGGGTCGCAGTGGGTGCACCTGCCGGAGAGGTTCGGCAACTGGCGGGGCGTTTACAACAGGCTGCGGATGTGGGCCGTTGATAGGACGTGGGAGCGGGTGTTCACCGCGCTGATGGCCCACGCTGATGCTGATGAGGACCTGAACTGGGTTGTCTCGGTGGACTCCACGATCGTGCGCGCTCACCAGCACGCGGCCGGGGCCCGCAAAAAGGGGCTCCGGCCGGCGAGCCTGGCGACCATGCCATCGGCCGCTCCCGCGGCGGTCTGACCACAAAGATTCACCTCGCCGCCGACGGCGACTGCCGCCCGTTGGCCTTCGTGCTCACCGCCGGCCAGGTCGGCGACGCACCCGCCTTCCCGGACGTCATGGCCAGACTGCGCATCCCACGCCAGCGCGGTAGACCTCGTACCAGGCCGGATGTGGTCCTGGCCGACAAGGCGTACTCTTCACGCGCTATTCGCGACCACCTGAGCAAGCGCGGCACCCGAGCGGTGATCCCTGTCCCACCGACTGCGTCGGGGCAGCCGCGGCGGTCGGCCACCCGCCTTCGACCGCGAGGCATACAAGCAGCGCAACACGGTCGAGCGGTGCATCAACCGTCTGAAGCAGTGGCGCGGCATCGCAACCCGCTATGAGAAGACCGCGACCATCTACCTGGCCGGACTTCACGTCGCGGGCATCTTCCTCTGGTCCGCGAGATGAGGCCCTATGACGATGCCGTCTCTGCCAAGCATGATCGCAGCCGCCCCTGCAGGGACGGGACGGATGCGGCGTCACACGACATGACAATCACGAGCCTGCCGAGTTGAATTCCCTCGGGCCGCTGTGTGTAGGACCATCGCTGCCCTGCCCGCAGCAGAGTGTTGAAGAGCAGCTGCTGTTCGGAGGAATCGCCCGACAGCGCCTCTTCCGCGGCCTCAACGATCAGTACGTAGTGGTCCGCAGGCAGCCACTTCAGGTCGCGCAGACAGTCGGAGAGGGCATTCCAGTTCCATCCGAAGTAATCCGGCAGCTTCAGTCCGTCGTAGAACTGTTGGAAGACAGCGTCCGTGTCGTGCATCTTCCGGCCGTTGATACGCGCTACGTACGTCCTTCCGGTCACGGGAAGCAGCAGATCGACAGGCAGAGCGCCTTGCTTCGCAATTACGTGCAACCAGGGCGCGGTGTGCACCGCCGACCTCCCTTGCTTGATCAGGCCGTCGACCGCCGTCAGCCCGGTGACAGCGGCGAGCGCCACAGTCTAGATCCAAACGAAACGGCCTAGCTCCAACCACCGCACATCCGGCTTGCCCAGCAGGCCTAGCGATGGGCAAGCCTTCCACCTGGTCTTTCCGTGTACTGGGCAAGCCGTTGGGCAAGCCCCGGTGAGCAATGTTCACGGCACAACATCCACTTGGAGGTGTGCCATGTGCCACTGCGGACCGACGCCGGCATCGCTTCACGTTGACCAGGCCGATCGCGGGATCCCAGTGCCCCTCGAACGTCGGCTCGCTGAGCTTCGAGTACCGGGCGGCCACAGGGGCGCTGCCCTTCGGGTGCCGGAGGTTATGCGATGACTGCCGCGCACATGGGCCTCGTGTTCGCGGCCGCGGGCTTGGATGGTGCCGAGAAGCTGCTGCTCCTGGCTTACTGCAACCGCACGGATGATCACGGTTACTGCTGGCCAGGACAGAAGCGGCTGGTGGACGACTGCGGGACGTCAGCGGCCACTGTCAAGCGCGTGAAGAAGTCGTTGGTCGACAAGGGCCTCATCAGCTCGGTGCGGCGTGTCCATCCGGTCACGGGCGACCCGATTACGAATCTGACCCGGGTGAATCTTCGACTCTTGGAGCAAATGGCGCGGCCGAGGACGGCCTACGACGACAACGTCGTCGAGCAGCTCACGTTCGCTGAGAAGACCCCGCTGCCGACGAAGCGCAAGAAGGCCAAGAGCGGAGCCTCTGACCAGCTGAAGGCTCAGAATGAGCCCGGCCCTGACCTGCTGTTGGCTCAAGTTGAGCCCACCCCCGGCTCAACTTGGGCCCAACCCCGGGTCAAGATGAGCCCACCCCCGGCTCAGGATGAGCCACTAACCCTCATTGATCCCTCAGAGAACCCGCAGACTTCCCTCCGTCCTTCCGCAGCCCCTTCGTCTGCGGATCGCTCAGACCACCCGAGAACGGACGGAGGGAAGGACGGGACCAGCGTCGCCCTAGAGGAACAGAACCTTGGCGAAGCGGCTGCCCAGCTTCTGACTGGCGCGAAGGCCACTGTGCAGACTTCGCCGGGAGTGGAGGTCCTTAGTGCGATCGCGCAGGAGTGCGGTCCGGAGTTTCTGCTGACCGGGAAGGTCTTGCAGGATCAGGCTCTGGTGGTGACCGGCCTTCTGGAGGCCGGTTGGAGCCCCGTACAGATTCGCCAGGTCGTCGCGGGGCGGCCATGGCCTAGAGAGATCAAGACGAGTCGGGAGGCGATCATCGCTGGCCGTCTGCGTCGTGCAGCCGACGGCCCAGTGCCCGCATCTGCTCCCCCGATTCCCGCACAGATGTCGACCGACCGTGGCGAGCCTTGGCACGGCGGCCGGTCGGATTCCGCTACGTGGACGCCTCCGGCATGGACGGGCGAGGTGCAGCGAGTTCTGACCGAGTGCGTCGATTGCGGCAGCCCCGCTCTTGCCGATGGGTACGACAAGTGCCCGACATGTTTGGGATGGCCCGAGTGTGCCGGTGCTTGCGGGATCCCCGGTACGTCGAAGCGGCGTGTACGACCTGAGGAACCGACCGGCCTGTGCTCGGCGTGCCGGGAGTGGCATGGGCATCTGAACGAGGGCCTCGATGTGATTGAGCGGGAGTGGGCGGCGCAGGGCCGAGACGAAAGTGCTCATGCGCCGTTCTAGTAGCAGCAGATCGATCAAGTGTTGAGGAGCGGGTCGGATGAGTGTTTCCCCTGCTGGCTACCGTGTGCCGGAGCCTGGCAACTTTGCTGCGGAGCCGTTCAGCAGCCGGCTGGTAGAGGATGCCTTGCGGTTCGTCCGTGCGCGTCTTGCCGCCCACCTCACCGAGGCGCCTACCAGTGACGTGGAACGGATGGCTTCGGTACTCGCCTATCAGGCCGGGCTTGCTGCGGAGCACACACGGCTCAACCTCCGGGCGGTCGGGCTCGGCGAGGCTGAGATGACGTGGCGGACCCTGGCGGGCATCGCCCGCATGTGGTCCGACCACCCGGACTATAGGGAGGACTTCGGCAGGATGATCGCTGAGTTCCCCGTGCCGGCCGCCACTCACGCGCGCATCCGCGTCCAGCTGGGCGAGTGTGATTGTGAGGAGGAGATCTCCCAACACCGCGACCCTCTCGTACCGCTGGCGGACTGGGACCTTCCCCGCTGGAAAGCCCTGCGCGAGCAAGACCGCCTCTACGCCACATCTCTCTACGAGCAGCTCCCACAGGGTGAGGTCGCTCAGGTCTGGCACCTGATTTCAGCCCGTCGTGCCCGCCGACGACGCCGGCCGCGTCTGTAGCGCGTGCGTGTGGGTTCGCTGTCGTCCATGTGTCACGGCAATCACCTTGCCACCTCGCTTTAAAACTGCCAGACTTTGGAGTCTAAAGTTCTAAGTGGAGGTGTTGCCGTGCGCAAGATTGAGATCGACGACGAGGTGTTCGCCTACCTGCAGCGGCACAGCGAACCGCTCGTCGACACCCCCAACGACGTACTGCGCCGCGAACTTCTGGGCAAGCAGAAGCCGGATGCGGAGCAGGAGGTCCGTGGCTCGGGTTCCCTGATGTTCATCATTGAGGCCGGACTGGCGGCGCCTGGCGACAAGCTGCAGCACCACCAACCCCGCCGGCAGCGCACCCATGAGGCCACCATTACCGCTGACGGCTGGGTGGAGCTTGCTGACGGCCGCGTCTTCGCGCAGCCCTCCCCAGCGCTCAAGGCGCAGACGGGGAGCGACATCAACGGGTGGGGCCAGTACATCCACCTGCCCAGCGGTCGCCGCCTGCAGGACCTCCGAGAAGAGGCACGGAACCGTCACGCGCAGACCGACTGATGTTTCTCGCGCCGTGACCAACCCCGCCTGATGAAGCCGGCTCCGGCGCCTACGGCGGGTCTTCCCACTCGATCTACCAGGGATGCTGCTGATGGACAGCAAGGCCTATACCGCCGGGCTCGCGAAGCTCCGCGAGGTGCGCGACGAGATCAAACCGCGTGAGCGGCAGCTGGCGAAGATCCAGAGCGAGCTCGACAAGCTGCGCGCTGAACGGGACGACAACGTCCGGACGCTGGGTACATACGAGAAAGCAAAGGCAGAGCGTCTCGCGACGTCTGCCGGCTTGTCCGTGATCGACGTGGTTGCTCTGGTCCCGTCTCTCGGTCCCGACGTGCCCGCCAGCCGGCCGGCGGAGCCATCACCGACCGATTCGGTCTCCGACGAAGACGCCGAGCCGGATCCCCCTGCACAGGCGATCAAGGAACCGGTCGGGGCACCCGCGCCCGCCCTGCGCCCCGCAGCGCAGCCCACGGTGCACGCCAGCGACGCCGGGCAGCAGATCGAAGACACCGAGGTCCAGGACCATGACCTGGCAGTCGTCGCTGAGGGCGCCGCGGTGACCGAACCCTCCCCTGCGTCAGCCCCCGCGGCGCCGGTCGTGCCGGACGGGGAGCAGGAGCGGACGCTGCCGTCGATCCCCGAGGGCGCCGACGGCGACCGGTGGATCTACGCCGAGCCGAACCTGACCTCGAAGCGGCCTAACTTCAAGCAGGCCGCGCGGCAGATGGCCTTCCTGGACACTGCGACCGGCGTGCTCGTCTGGCAGGCCGGCACGGTCACCCTGGACCTGGGGCGCGCGAGCGTCGCCGAGATCCTCACCGCCGTGTACGCGACGGTTCCGGCGGATGTGGAGCGCATCTACATCACGGCCGGCGACCCCTGGCATCAGAACGCCGCCCGCCACCAGTTCCTCAAGGACGCTGTGGCCGAGTGGCTGAACGGGCCGCTGCCGGAAGGCTGGCAGGTGGAGTCCTCGCGTGGCAAAGACAGGCAGGCCGGGCACCTGGTCCACCCCCGCAACCCGGTGGGCCGCTGGCAGCGCGGCAAGGACCAGCACACCGAAATCCGCAGCGTGGGCGAGTGGTTCGACCCGGCAGGCGCCGACCCGGCCACCGTCCGCGCCGCCTTCGTTGAACTGTGGAAGGCGCTGCGCCGGCACTGGGACGACGTCGTGCTGATGGGCTCGCCGTCGCAGACGGGCCGGGACCTGTGGTCGCGGACCATCCCCGCCAAGGCCGGCGCGAAGTGGGAGGACGGCTACCCGGTCATGTCGCAGGAGATCCGCGGCCTGCTGCACGCCACCGCCGGACAGGGCCGCACCGAACTGATCACCCCGCCGCGTGTACCCGAGCGGGTGCCCGGCTGGTACGAGGCCGACCGCACCTTCGCCTACGCCAAGCACACGTGGACTTCCGGCGTCGGCGTGCCGCAGCGGGTGACCGCGGCCGCGTTCGCCGCCATGAGCGAGAAGGAGCAAGCCGACGCTCTGTTCTCGCCTTCGCACTGGCAGGTGCGGGTGACCATCCCGAAGGACTGGGACCACGTCGGGCTGCTGCCGGCACCCGCCCCTGGGGAGCGGGCCTGGCACTACCCGTATGAGGGCGGCCGCACCTTCACCACCTGGGCGGGCGGCGCCGAGGTAAACCTGGCGCTGCGCAACCCGCTCCAGCCGTGGCGGATCGAGATCCTGGATGGCCTGGTCTGGGAGAAGGGCGACCCGCTCAAGGACTGGTCGAACAAGCTGAAGGACGCGTGGCGCTCCCTGCGCGCCCGGGCCGAGGTCCACGGTGACGAGCAGCAGCGGCAGGCCGCGCGCCTGGCCTCCCGCGCGGTCCGCAGCATCTTGCTGTACGGGATCGGGACTTTCGCTCAGCGGCCCCGCATCACCACCGGCTCGATCGAGCTCGGCCCGCACGGCGAGGTCCCCGAGATCCCGGACGGCGCGCGGCTGACCGGCCTGACGGACACGCACGTCACCTGGGAGCGCAACGGCGGCTTCGCCCGCGACCCGTACGCGCACCCGGAATGGGCGGCCGGCGTGTGGTCAGCGGCCCGGGCCGCCCTGCTGTCCGGCCCGACCGGCACGAAGGACCCGGCAACCGGCAAGCCGGCCCGCGCCGGTGCGCTGCACCTGCCGGCCGGGTCGATCCTCGCCTTCCGGACTGATGCCGTCTACAGCTCGGTACGCCCGAGCTGGCCGTACAGCGGCGAGCCCGGCGACTACCTGCTCAAGGGCGCTCTGGACTGGGAGCAGACGACGCCCACGTCCGATGAGGAGTTCTACGTGCTGCAGGGCCTGGGCCGTGCCGCCCTGGAGGGGGAGGGCGAGTGAGCAGGGAGGTGGTGTTCGGCCTGCAGCTCGGGATTGATAGTGGCGGTCGCCTGCACGTCCCGGCGGATGAGGTCAGCGGGATGCTGCGGTCTGTGTCCGCTCAGTGGCAGGAGGTGGCCTGCAGCGGCGGCGCTGATCTCGACTGGCCTACGGTCGTGGCTCTCTCCGAGCACCTCGACAGGCTCGCGGACGGCATCGACACGTCATGTCTGGAGCGGTTGCCCGCGCGTCAAGAGGGGGACCGGTGAGCGCGGGAGTGGCCTGGGGCGGCACGTGGGAGCACCTGGAGTGCGGCGCGTCCGGCGAGGCGGTGTGGGAGGACGAGGACACCGCGTCCTCCGGGCACGACTGTGGCCGCGACGGAAAGGTGACCTGGAGCGCCGAATGGCACTGCCACGGCTGCGGCTCCTCGGGTGACGACCAGTTCGACGACGACACGACGACGTACTCCGATCACGAGTGCGCCGACGACCAGGACGAGGAGGCAGCCGCATGACGCCGCGCAAGAGGCGGGCAGTCGGTCGCGGCCGACGGGGCCAGCGCAATGAGGCGGCGCGGCTGACCGAACAGCTGATGGCGGAGGGGTTTTCGAAGAAGCAGGTCGGCGAGATCCTCGGTCGCAACCCGTCGTTGGTCAGCCAGTTCTTCACGAAGAACAAGGGCGCCAGCTTCGTCGAGGCGCTGAGGGCGGTCGTTCAGGAAGTCCAGGCCGGTGGTCCGCGCAGCATCGAAAGCCTCAAGGGACTGGCTGCCGCCTATGTGCAGCCCAGGCTGACCAGGGAGGGCAAGCGGGCACGCGTACGTGGGAAGGAGGTCGTGCGTGCTGAGAAGACCGTCGGCAAGGGCACAGAGCGGCACAAGGAGTGGACCTCATCGCTGGCGCGTGCCGGGAGGCAGCACATCGCCTCGGGAGCATCCCGGCTGTACCCGGTAGTGGAGGATGCGGCCCGGTACGGCGGCCGGATTGCCTTCACGGTTCGCGCCAAGAAGAAGGCGTTCAAGCACGACGCCGGCCGTCTGGCTGACTCACCGGGTGTGCGTCGCAACGTCGTCAAGCGGCCCGACAGCACCGAAGAGCGGGCCTACGGCAACAACGTCGGTGGCCCCGGCTCAGGCATGCAGGGCTTCGATGCCGTCCAGTTCAAGGCCTGGGTCGATGCGGCCGGCGGAGACGTTACCGCCGCCGTGCAGAAGTGGCTGGTCGACACCGGCCGCATCGAACCGGGCACGCAGATCGTCGGCCTGGAGATCCGTGCCTGGAGCGAAAACAGGTAGCGGTCGAGCCGAGGCCCGGAGGCACCGCTCCGGGCCTCACCCGTACTCGGAGGACAGGCGGTCCATCGCGGCCCCGCCGTCGGGCCGTTCAAGCAGCGCGCCAACTACGTGGGCGGCATCGGCCGCGTCCTCCAGCAGGCGCATGGAGAGCCGCAGCGCATTCGCAACGGCTGGGTCCGCGACCAGGAGCCGATCCACCGATCCCATCGTGTCCTCGAACAGCTCCCGTTCCACACGGTCCGCCAGATAGGGACCATCCCCCGCTCCTTCGCTCGGCGGCGCGGCTCCGGCGAAGACGTGGGTGACGGCCTCTGCCAGGCCCTGCCGCAGGCTCTGGGCGTCCATGGCGACCCGGCGCAGATACAGCGTCAGTTCGCGGGGGCTGACGCAGTTGGCGCCCTGCTCGAGGCGGGCCTGCCGGTACTCGAAAGATGATTCGCTCATGCCGCCCATCGTCGTCGAATCCGCAACCGTCCCAGGCACACCAGCCGTCCGCTGGCCTGTTGTGCACCACCCCAGCCGGGGCGCCCGCGCCCGCCTCCATCCGTGCGGAAGTGAGCAACACAGGGCACTGGCAGCTGAGGGCCCGAGCCTGATCTCGGCCACTGCCCTGTCCGCGTCCCTGGGAGATGTGACCGATTCCCCGGCCACCGGCGGCATGGCCGACCGCGTGACCGATGACCGACGGCCACCGTGACCGATTCAAAGGGCCGTGACCGATGGCCGATTCCACCGTCGTCGGTCATCGGCCATGGCCGATCCGCCCTGCCCATCGGCCGCTCCTCCATCCCTCTCCGCCCGCGCATCAGGCGCCGCCCGGAAGCAGGCTCGCCCGTCCCGGACCGGGGCTTGCCAGAGGTTGCATCGGCCGTCACGAGGGGCTTGCCCAGGGCCTCGGTGGGCTTGCCGAGATCGACACTGGAGGCTTTCCCTGCACGTGAGCAGTCCTCCCACCTGCCTATTTGGGCTGGGCAAGCCTTTGGGTAAGCCCGCCGGAGGATACTTCGTGGCACGAGTTCCGAGGTGAGACGTGCCATGCCAGACGTGCAGCACCCCATTCCCATCACCGGCGGGAGCTGCACCACCGGAGTGGTCAGCCCGACGCGGCTGTCCAGGCCGCGGTGACCGCCTGGCTGGTGACTGATCGCCTGGCCGATGGCGTCGCTGCCGTGACCGATGAGGTGACCGGCGGTGTGACCGATTTCTCAGTGCGCCCTGGGGCCTGCCCAGTTGCTTGCTGCTCTCCGGCCGCGCAACCCGCGCCGGACCGCGCGGTCCCGCAGCGTGCCGCGGCGAGTGACTGCCTGCCAGGGCTGCTCCAGGCGCTCAGCCCTTTGTCGATATCCAGGCGCGCATCGATCAATCCCCGGAGCCCGCAATATGCATTCTCTTGTTATGCATACTCACACTATGCATAATAGAGGTATGCGGAACGGTTCCGCTCGCAGCACCCGAATTTCGCTCCGGCGGCACAACGGCCGCCCGCCACTACGAACTGACAGGAGTCCTCATCTCATGACTGCCCCCGCCTCGCCGCCCTCCCCGGAAGTCGCTTACGCCACGGCGCCGCCGCTGCACCTGGAAGCAGACGAGCTGATGCGGCTGCGTCGCTCGACCCCCAAGCGTGAGTGGCTGCTGCGGTACGCCGCGCTCGGCGACCGGCAGACCCTGAACGCCCACCCCGACGACGGCAAGGCGCAGACCGGAGCCCTGCGGCGGATCCAGAAGCTCATCGGCTACGACACCGAGCACGGCACCACGGCCGGGCCGGTCGCCCCCGATGACGCTCAGTGGACCGCCTTCCCCCGCGGCTACGTCCGCCAGGAGTACGCGGCCTGGGCCGCCTCGCAGTAGATCACCCCTGCCGGTCTTTACGCCGTAAAGACCGGCCCCTCGCTAGCCCCGGAGGCCTCGATAACCGGCACCGACCCGACCGCGCACATCACCTTCCAGCACCGGACCCTGACCCCCGCGACCATCACCAACCCTCGGCACGAGACGTTCGGATGGAGCTCCTCGGCGAAGGGCTGCCCGGTCCGCATGGCTGGCTACGGTGATCAGAGCGCCTCCCTGAAGGACGCCGCCGACCACGAACAGCGCCAGGCGGTGGCCCTTTTCACCCCCGGCACTCTCGTGGTCCCGGTGGGCCCGGGCGGATCGGGGAAGTCCCGGTTCGCCGCGATGTTCCCGAGCAGCTGGGTGGTCTGCCTGGACGAGCTGCGCAAGCGAGTCTCCGGGAACTTCTCTGTCGAGTTCAGCTTGTTGAGGTGAGACGGCCCACCCGTCAGCTCAACCGATGACCGGGCTGCAGCGTTCGACGGAACCAGATCCCTCGCCCAGCGATCGGTCCCGGGGTTGCGTCCACCGGAGACCTTGCCGTTTCACTACTCGGTGATACCGTATAGCGGTACTCGGTGGCACGTAGTACCGACAGGCTGAGGAGCACCCGGGATGGACGACCTGACGGAGATGTTGAAGGGCACGCTCGAAGGGTGCGTGCTCGAAATCATCGACAGGGAGGAAACCTACGGGTACGCCATCACCCGCCAGCTGAACGAGCTCGGCTTCACTGACGTCATCGAGGGGACCGTGTACACCATCTTGCTGCGGCTGGAGAGGAACGGGCTCGTTCAGGTGACGAAACGACCCTCCGGGGTCGGTCCGCCGCGCAAGTTCTATGCGCTCAACGACGCCGGACGCGAGGAACTCGCGAAGTTCTGGACGAAATGGCAGTACCTCTCATCACGCATCGACAGTCTCAAGGAGGGCGGGGGATGAACTTCTGGGAGAAGGTCACAGGCAGCGATCTCACCAGGGAATGGAAGGCGTTCGAAGTCCGGGCCGAGGCCCTGCCGGACGACTACCGGGCGGCGTGGGGACAGATCATTGCCCACCTCTTCCCCTACGGGGATTTCACCGGCCGCAACCTGATGCCGATCCTCGACGCCGCTCTGGGGCTGCTCGAAGTAGCAGCGGTGGACGGGCAGAGCGTCCATGAGGTGCTCGGCGACGACGTCCAAGGCTTCTGCACCGCGCTTGCCGGCGGAGAAGGGGCCCGGACTTATCGCGACCGGTGGCGCGAGCAGTTGAACAGGAACGTCGCGAGGAAACTTAACCGGCTGGGAGGCTGACGTGAGCATCAAGGACATCATCGAAGGCAAGAAACAGTGGCGGGCGCACGTGGCCCGGGTCAAGGCACTCCCGCCGGACTACCAAATCGTTTACAAGGAGATGCAGAAGTACCTGTTC
>NZ_JBEPEL010000090.1:0-27212 GCF_040300825.1 Streptomyces sp. NPDC000229 | reverse complement strand
CATGACGCGCACGCTCGCCCCGGCGCCCGGCCGCGAGAGGCGGCCGGGGCTCCGGACGGTGTGGACGATACTGGGATTGAACCAGTGACCTCTTCCGTGTCAGGGAAGCGCTCTCCCGCTGAGCTAATCGTCCTCGGGACCACGATCCGGAGATCATGGGCACTGCGTGCGCGATACTGGGATTGAACCAGTGACCTCTTCCGTGTCAGGGAAGCGCTCTCCCGCTGAGCTAATCGCGCGGGGGATCCGAAGATCCAGTGGACGATACTGGGATTGAACCAGTGACCTCTTCCGTGTCAGGGAAGCGCTCTCCCGCTGAGCTAATCGTCCTTGGAGGTGGAGACGGGATTTGAACCCGTGTAGACGGCTTTGCAGGCCGTTGCCTCGCCTCTCGGCCACTCCACCAGGAGTGCAGGGGTTCGGGAATGATCCCCCACTTCGAGCGGACGACGAGATTCGAACTCGCGACCCTCACCTTGGCAAGGTGATGCTCTACCAACTGAGCCACGTCCGCTTGTCGGTTCCGGCCCGCTTCCGCGTCCCGGCGACGTGTTGAACTCTAGCGGATTCCCGGGCCAGTACAAAAACGCGTTTGCCCAGCGTGCTGCGCCGACCTCGCTCCGCACCAGGTCCGGAGGACGGCCGCGCCGTCCTGCCCGCCCCCGCCATAGACTCGCATCCGTGCACGACCTCGCTCCTCTGGCCCGCTTCGGCGGCCTCGTGGCAACCGACCTGCGGGATGTCACCAGTGACCCCGAGGCCCTCGACTCCGCCGGCTTCTGGGCCGTCTCGGCGGACTTCGAAGGCCGACTGACCTGCGCCCGCTTCGGTGACGTCCGCCCCGCCCCGGTGCCCGAGCCCGTCCCCGGGGCCTGGCGCGGGCCCGCCGCCGGTGACTGGACGTCCTCGCTCGACCGCGAGGCGTACACCGCCGGTGTACGGAGGATCCGCGAGCACATCGCGGCCGGCGACGTCTACCAGGCGAACCTGTGCCGGGTGCTCTCCGCGCCCCTGCCGGACCCGGCCGCCGATGTGGACGCGCTGACCGCGCTCCTCGCGCGCGGCAACCCGGCTCCCTATGCCGGAACGATTCGTCTGCCCGCCCACGGCGTGGAGATCGCCACCGCCTCGCCCGAGCTCTACCTGCGGCGTGACGGCTCCACCGTCGAGTCCGGCCCCATCAAGGGCACCGGCCGCACCGCCCAGGACCTCCTGGACAAGGACCGCGCCGAGAACGTCATGATCGTCGACCTCGTCCGCAACGACCTCGGGCAGGTCTGCGCCACCGGCTCCGTCACCGTTCCGGCGCTGTGCGCCATCGAGGCACACCCGGGACTCGTGCACCTGGTGTCCACCGTGCGCGGCGAGCTGACGCTCAAGGCGGGTTGGAAGGACCTCCTCGGTGCCACCTTCCCGCCCGGCTCGGTCACCGGCGCCCCCAAGTCCAGCGCCCTGAAGATCATCGAGGCGCTGGAGACCGCCCCCCGGGGGCCGTACTGCGGTGGCATCGGCTGGGTCGACGCCGACCGGCGGACCGGAGAGCTGGCCGTCGGCATACGCACCTTCTGGATCGACCGGGGCGAAGGGGAACCAGTGCTGCGTTTCGGCACCGGCGCCGGCATCACCTGGGGGTCCGACCCCGAGCGCGAGTGGGACGAGACCGAACTGAAGGCCTCCCGGCTGCTCGCGGTAGCGTCGGGAACGTACGAGGCGAGCGGAAGGACCATCCGGACATGAAGCTGTGGGTCAACGGCGAGCTGCAGGACGCGGAGGACGCCAGGGTCTCCGTGCTGGACCACGGCCTGACCGTGGGCGACGGCGTCTTCGAGACGCTCAAGGCCGTGGACGGCCGGCCCTTCGCGCTGGAGCCCCACCTGGAGCGGCTCACCCGTTCCGCGCGCGGCCTCGGCCTGCCCGACCCGGACCTCGACGAGGTGCGCCGCGCCTGCGCCGCCGTGCTGGAGGCCAACCCCATGCCGCTGGGCCGGCTGCGCGTCACGTACACCGGAGGGCTCTCCCCGCTCGGCTCCGACCGCGGTGACGCCGGCCCGACCCTTGTCGTCGCCCTCGGCGAGACCAGGCACCGCCCCGACACCACCGCCGTGATCACCGTCCCCTGGACCCGCAACGAACGAAGCGCCCTGGCCGGACTCAAGACCACCTCGTACGCGGAGAACGTCGTCGCCCTCGCCAAGGCCCACGAACACGGCGCGAGCGAGGCGCTGTTCGCCAACACCGTCGGACAGCTCTGCGAGGGCACCGGCTCCAATGTCTTCGTGGTCCTGGACGGACAGCTCCACACCCCGCCACTCGCCTCCGGCTGCCTGGCCGGGATCACCCGCGCCCTGACCGTCGAATGGACCGGCGCCCAGGAGACCGACCTGCCGATGGACGTCCTGGAGCGGGCCGACGAGATCTTCCTGACCTCCACCCTCCGCGACGTCCAGGCCGTGCACCGCGTCGACGGGCGCGAGCTGCCCGGTGCCCCGGGACCGGTCACCGCCAAGGCCATGCGGATCTTCGCGGAGCGCGCGGCGCAGATGTGAGCCCGTGGTCGTGGGGTGGGTAGAAGAGTGGCGATGACCACCACCCTGCGGCCGGCCGGGCCGCTCCAGCAGACCCCCGACGGCGCCCGATCCCGCACCTACGACGTCTGTGTGAACAGCCGCCGCGTGGGCGCCGTCGAGCTCGGCACCCTGCCCGGGGCCGGAGGGCGGGCGGCCGGAGTGATCCGTTCGCTCCACATCGACGAGCCGGACCGGCGGCGCGGCCGGGGCACGGTGGCCGCGCTGGCCGCGGAGGAGGTCCTGCGGGGCTGGGGCTGCGACCAGGTCTCCGTCTCCGTACCGGCCGACTCCACGGTCGCGCTGCGCATGGTGACCGCCCTCGGCTACACCGAGCGCAGCCGCAACATGGCCAAGGACCTCACCGGGCCACTGCCTCAAGCGCCCGCGCACGTCGCGGTCAGGCCCATGACGGAGGCGGAGTACCGGGACTGGGAGGTCCGGTCCGTGGAGCGCTTCGCGCGCAGTTGGGCCGAGCACGGCGTCCCGGAGGAGCAGGCCAGGGCGAGGGCCGAGGCGAGCCGCCGTGAGTACCTGCCCGACGGGCTCGCCACGGAGGGTGCCGCGTTCCACGTCGCCGTCCGGGACGGGGCGCCCGTCGGGCACCTGTGGACCGGCCGCCTGGAACTGACCCCCGGCGAGGACGCCGCGTTCGTGTACGACATCGAGGTCGCCGGCGACCAGCGCCGCAGGGGGTACGGGCGCACCCTGATGCTGCTCGCCGAGCGGATCGCCCTGGAGGCGGGGGAGCGCCGCATCGGGCTGCACGTCTTCGCGGGCAACGCCCCGGCCATCGGGCTCTATGAGTCGCTCGGTTACCGGACGACCCGCGTCCACGCCTTCAAGCCGCTGCTCTGAACCGTCTAGAGCTGGCCGCCCGGTTCGGCCAGGAGGCGGTCGGCGATCTCCTCGATGCGCTCGCGCAGCCCCTCCTGGCTTTTGCCGCCGTCCAGGCGCTCGCCGCCGATCACGTAGGTCGGGGTGCCGGTGACGCCGATCGCCTTGCCCTCCGCCTGGTCGGCGTCCACGATCAGCAGGTGCCGACCGTCGATGAGCGCGGTGTCGAACTCCTCGGTGTCCAGGCCCAGTTCCCGTGCCGTGTCGATGAGCACCGGTTCACCCTTGGCCGCCAGCTCCTCGGTCCTGGCCAGCACCGCCTCCGCGTACGGCCAGCCCTGGCCCTGCACGATCGCCTCCTCGGCGGCCTGCGCGGCGGCGTAGGCGTGCTTGTGCTTCTCCAGCGGGAAGTGCCGCAGCCGCACCTCCAGCCGGTCCCCGTACCGGGCGCGCAACGCGCGCAGGTCCTCCAGGGCGGCGTGGCAGTCGGGGCACTGGAGCTCGCACCAGACGTCGAGGACGACGGGCGGTGCGGTGCGGTCGGTGGTGGAGTCGTTCATGGGGGCAGTCTTCCAGCAGGACGCGCGGACCCCAACCGGGACCTGGGGAGGAGACGGGCCCGGAGATGTCCCGGAGATCCTTCCCGAGGACGGTCGGCACCATGGCCGCCGTGTGGGCGCACGGTGCAGGATGGAAGGGACGTACCGCCCCGCGCCGCCTGGAGGACCGGATGCTTGCCGAGACGATTTGCTCCGCCGTGTCCGCCGCCGGGCTGGGCCTCGCGGCGATCACCGCCTACCGCAAGAGGTTCCTCGCTGCCGCCCGTATCGCCGCGTACGCGCTCGTGCCGATCGGGCTGGTGATGACCGGCGCCGTGGAATGGCTGGCGGCGACCGCCTTCAGTCCGGTGGCGTGGGCCGGGTTCGGCGTCCTGGGCGTCGCCTGGGCGCTGTTCATGACGACCCGGGCGATCGAGCGGCGCCGGGGCGGCCGCCCGCGCAAGGAAGGCCGCAAGGAAGGCAAGGTCCACGGCCGCGAGGACGAGCGGCGGGCGGTCGAGCCGACCGCGTCCGCGCCCTCGCGGGCGGCCGGTGACCGTGCCACGGGGAAGCCGGCCGAGGACTTCAGCGACATCGAGGCCATCCTGAAGAAGCACGGCATCTGAGGAGGGACCACCGTCGCGGGCCCGGCAAAGGCCACGGGATGGGGTGAACTCCCGTGCCGATCATCACTGTTCGGGGTTCACGGGGCGCTCGGCTGCGCCATGATCGGCCACGAGATGCTGGAAACCTCGCGGGAGTCGTCCCCCGCCCCCACCGATGCCACCGACGCAACGACCGAGGAGCGACGCGGATGCCTCTTCGCGCTCTCCCAGCCACCCTTGATGATCTTCCTGGCGGTGATCGGCTGCCTGCTGCTGATGGCCGCCGTGCACGATCTGTTCGTGCTGTGATCGCGGGCTGACCGGCCCGGGTCAGCCGGCCGCCGCCTCCTTGCGGCGGGCCCGGTACGCCGCCACATGGAGCCGGTTACCGCAGGTACGGCTGTCGCAGTAGCGGCGCGAGCGGTTGCGCGACAGGTCGACGAACGCCCGCCCGCAGTCCGGAGCCTCGCAGCGGCGCAGCCGGTCCTGCTCTCCGGCCACCACGATGAAGGCGAGCGCCATGCCGCAGTCCGCGGCCAGGTGGTCGGCCACCGACGCGCCCGGCGCGAAGTAGTGCACGTGCCAGTCGTAGCCGTCGTGGTCGGTGAGCTGGGGCGTGGTGCCCGCGGCGGCCACCAGCTGGTTGATCAGCTCGGCGGCGGTACGCGCGTCGGTCGCCGAAAACACCTCGGCGAATCGTTTTCGTACGTCGCGTACGGCCCGCAGATCCTGCTCACCGAGCTGACCGACCCCGCTGACGTCATGGCTCCGCAGGAAGGCGTACAGCGCCGCGACGTCCCCGAGCCCGTCACCCTGTCCGCCTTCGGGTGCGGTGTTCAGCAGATCGACGACGGTGTCGAGCGCGATCCGGGTGTCGTGGGGGATCAGCACGATTCGCTCCCTGGCCTGTCGCGGGCGGGCGCCCGCCGGATGTGCGCCGACTCTAGCGGCTCGTGCGCGGTGCGCCCGGGCGGTGTTCCGGGGAGCGGGGCGCCGGGCGGCCGGAAAACGCGCCGACGCCGTCACCGCGGTGGTTTCCGCGGTGACGGCGCCGGTGTCGCCGTATCCGGCCGCTCACGGCCGTGCGAGCTCTCCGCGCGGCGCCGTCGCCCCGAGTCGGACGGCGCCGTGCGGCTGGCGTCTGGCCTCAGCTTTCGGCCAGGATGTGCGAGAGCTCCGTGTCGAGATCGAAATGACGATGCTCGGTGCCGGGCGGCACCGCGGCGTCGGTCCGCTTCAGGAACGACTCCAGGGCGCGCGCCGGGGCCTCGAGCAGGGCTTCGCCCTCCGGGGAGCTCAGCGCGATGCAGACGACGCCCTGGCCGTGGCTGCGGGACGGCCAGACTCTGACGTCGCCGGTGCCTGTGGGACGGTGGAGCCCTTCGGCGAGGAGGTCGCGGGCGAACACCCACTCGACCGTCTCGTCGGCTCCGGTGTGGAAGGTGGCGTGCACGGCATAGGGATCGGCCGTGTCATACCGCAGGCCCGCCGGTACAGGCAGTGAGGACTCGCTCGATACAACGAGGCGCAGGTGCAGCTCGCAGCTGACCGTGGTGTTCATAAGCGCCAGGGCCTTTCGCTCAGTGTGCGCTCGGGGATTCGCACGTCGGCGAAATCGACATGCCACCTACGGTGCCGTTGTAAACCCCTCTGTCTGTTTTGTGGCCCTTGAGGTACCTCGTATGGCGGTGTGCAAGCGGTCGTTATGCATCCATTCCGGTGCTCGGTCTCCGTCGGGTAGGTTGGGCCTTATGAACGCGGAGAGTGACGAGCGGGAGAAGGTCGCCCGACAGGTGACCACAGCACCCGCCACGGGGGACGTGACGGAAGAGGTGACCGCCGAACCACCACTGGGTTCGCGGGCGCCCGAGTTCATCAAGGCGCGCAGGACGCTGCATATCAGCTGGCAGGTCGGCGTATTCGTCGTCGGCCTCGCAGTCGTGGCCGCCGGTGCCGCGATGCTGGTCCTGCCCGGGCCCGGCTGGGTCGTGATCTTCGCCGGCATGGCGATCTGGGCGACCGAGTTCGTCTGGGCGCAGCTGGTGCTCCGCTGGACGAAACGGAAAGTGACCGAGGCGGCACAGCGGGCACTCGACCCGAAGGTCCGGCGGCGCAACATCATCCTCACCACGGTCGGTCTCGTGATCATGGCAGGTTTGATCGGCGTGTACCTCTGGAGGTACGGGTTCGCCATGCCCTGGACCATCTGACGGCGGCCTCCCAGATGGTCGGGGGCACCCGCTGACATGCGGTAATGTTTGCGGTGCGCCCGGGCGATTAGCTCAGTGGGAGAGCGCTTCGTTCACACCGAAGAGGTCACTGGTTCGAACCCAGTATCGCCCACCACCCGGCCCGAAGGCCCCGGAGACGATCCGTCTCCGGGGCCTTCGGCGTACCCGGGTCAGCCCATCCGTCCCAGGGTCTCGCGAAGGCGCCGGGCGTCGCGCAGCCGCTGCTCGTACGTGGCGCCCACCGCGAGCAGCAGCAGGCCGGCCAGCGCGGGCGGCAGCCAGCGGGGCAGCGCGCCGACCGCCTGGACGACGTACGGCGCCAGCTCGTGCAGCGCGTCCAGGGCCAGGACCGCACCGCCCAGCAGCAGCGGCGCCTGCAACCGCAGCCGGGCGCCGGCCAGCGTCACCGCGAGCGCCACCAGCCCGAGCAGCAGCGGACGCGGCCAGCCCGCGTCGCCCCACGCCGCGGCCAGGCTCGGCAGCAGGGTCGTGGCCAGCCCCGGACCGTACGCCGCCCACGACGACGCCTCCGGGTCGCGGCGCCGGCGCAGCACGCCCACCGCCAGCGCGGGCACCGTCACCGGCAGCGTGTACGCCTCCGGGGCCGACACCCCCGAGTCGGCCAGCCGCACCCAGGTCGCCACCACGAACAGCGCCGTGGCCGCGTACCCGGCCACCGGGCGCCGCTCCGGGCGCACCGCCGTGGCCGCCGCCACGACACCGCCCAGGGCCAGCACCAGCGCCAGGGCGGCCGGGCGGGTGGCAGCGAGCCCGACCGCAAGGGCACCGGCCGCAACGCCCGTCAGCTCCACCGGAACCGCGACCGGGCGGCGCCGCAGCCCCGCCCCGAGCGCCGCCGTCGCCGCCGGCACGGCGAGCAGCGCCACGCCGGTCAGGTGCGTCGGCAGCTCCACCGCGGCGGCGACGGCGCCCACGAAGCCGGTCGCCGCCACCACGGCGGCACATGCGGAGACCGTCCGGCGCGGGCCCCCGCCGAGGATCGCCGCGCCCGTGAGGAGCGCGCCGAGCACCCCCAGGACGGTGACCGCGGCCGCCTCCGAACCCCACGCGCCGGCAGCCACGGCCACCGCTCCCAGCAGCGCCCCGCCGAGGGCCGCGCCGCCGAGCACGTCCTCGGCCTCCGGCTCCCCGGACAGCCGGGCGGTCAACGCCGCCGGGCGTACCGCCAGGGCCAGGAACCCGGCCGTCAGCACCAGCCGGCCCATCAGCGTGGCCGTGTACGGCAGGGACAGCGCCTCCGGCAGGGACATCCCCGCCGCCCAGGCCAGGGCGAGCGCCCCGCAGCGCGCCCGGAGGGACCGCAGCGGCACCAGTACCCCGGCGACCGTCACCGGCACGACCACCACCGACCACGCGACGCCCGGCCGCTCACCCGTCAGCGCGCCCACCACCTGCGGCAGCGCCCACGCCACCGCCAGCGCCTGCACGCCCGCCGACGCGCCCATCAGGCCACGCCGTATCCCGCGCGGCAACCCGCCGCGTACCGCGACCGCCCACACCGCCACCGCGACGAGCAGGTACCCGGGCACGGCCCACGCCCCCGGCGCCGCCCACGCCTCCGGCAGCGCCTCCCGCACCAGCCCGCCGCCACCGGCCACCGCCAGCAGCCCCGCCACCACCGTCGGCGCCACGGCCCAGGCCTCCGCCCCGGCCGGGGCACGCCAGGCCCCGTACAGCGCGAGCCCGGCAGCGACCAGCAGCAACCCGGCCGGTCCGGCCCCGCCGCCCAGTACCGAGAACCAGGCGGCGGCCGTCACGGCCCACCCGCCCGTCACACAGGCCGCCACGCCCGCCGCCCTCCGCACCACGGCGCCCGGCCGGCCTCGCAGCGCCACCACCACATCGAGCCCGGCCGTCGCCAGCAGGGCCCAGCACACCGTCAGCGCACTCGCGTCGGACGCCAGCGCCCCCAACGGCAACGGCAACTGCCCGGCCACCACCGCCACCGGCAGCGGAACGCGCAGCCCGCCCACGACCACGCCGTACGCCGCCCAGAGCGCCGCCAGCACGGCCGAGGCGACCGCCGCGTACCCCACCGCTTCCCAGGCCGGAAGCGCCACCCGGTGCACCGCGTAGGCGTCCAGCACCGTCAGCAGCAGTCCCAGCGATGCCACCGCCTCCGCCGTCGACGCCAGCCGGCGGCGGAGCAGTACGACGGGAGCGGCCAGCGCCCCGGCAGTCACCACGGCGAGCACCGCCGAACGGCCACCGATGCCCAGGTGCCCCCAGTTGACCAGGGTGAAGGCCACCGCGGCGACCGCCAACAGCACACCGCCCAGCGTCAGCAGCACGTTCTGCGCACTGCGCGGGGCGGTCTCGGGGACAGGGCGCGACGGGGGAGTCGAAGCCGCCGCCGGCGCATACAGCACGCTCAGCAGCCAGGCCCTGCGGGCCAGCAAGTGGGATCGGCGGGCGTCGAGTTGGGCCAGCTCACGGTCCAGAACCACCAGCTCCTCGGCCGGTGACGGCACATTGTTCATGAGCGGAGTGTGGCTCGGGCCACATCGCCCGACATGAGCGTACGTACTCACACGCGGCATGAGTACGGGCCACCGGTGCAGACTCGCAGCATGAACTGGTGCCACTACCGCTTCCGCAACGTCTGGGACGTGCCCGCGCCGCCGGACACCGTCTACACGGTCCTGGAGCGCCCCGAGGAGTACCCCTCCTGGTGGCCGCAGGTGCGCGAGGTGACCCGGCTCGACGAGCGCACCGGTACCGCGCGCTTCCGGTCCTTCCTGCCGTACGAGTTGGTCGTCACCCTCACCGAACGGCGCCGGGACCCCGTCGCGCGCGTCCTGGAGACCGCTCTCGCGGGCGACCTCGAAGGGTGGGTCCGCTGGACCCTCACCTCGCCCGCCGGCGGTCGCACGCGCGCCGTCTACGAACAGGAGGTCGACGTCCAACGGCCCCTGATGCGCCGCCTCGCGCTGCCCGGCCGGCCCCTCTTCGTCGCCAACCACGCGCTGATGATGCGAGCGGGGCGCCGGGGGCTGGCCGCGCACGTGCATACGGTTTGAAGGAAACGGGCCCGGACCTGTATGGTTCAGTGCGTTCCCGGGCGATTAGCTCAGTGGGAGAGCGCTTCGTTCACACCGAAGAGGTCACTGGTTCGAACCCAGTATCGCCCACCGGGGAAGGCCGGTCCGTGACACACGGACCGGCCTTCACGCATTTCCGATCCCTTCCGTGTCAGGCCGCCGCCGCGGGCAGCTCCGGGCGCAGCGGCCATGCCGGATCCACCGCCTCCTGTGAACCGTTGCGCGCGAACCACGCCTGGAGGCCGCGCGCCTGGGCGGCGTGCCACACCGCCTGAAGCGTGTGCAGCTCCGCCGGCGACAGCCGTTCCAGACGGGACGCGAACCGGCGCCCCACCGCCCGGACGACCTCCAGCGCCGCCGTCGCGTCGGCCGCCGCGTCGTGCGCGCCGTCCAGTACCACCTCGTACTGGGCGCACAGGTCCGTCAGCGTACGGCGGCCCTTGCGGTACCGGTCCAGATGCTTGTCCAGCACCCGCGGATCCAGCACGCACAGCGGGACGTTCTGCAGATACCGGGAGAGCGACGAGGCGCGGTGCCGGCGCAGTTCCCGGTCGAGGAGGGTCAGGTCGAACGGCGCGTTCATCACCACCAGCGGCCGGCCCGCCGCGCAGTGCTCGGCCAGCTGCCGCGCTATCTCCTCCATCACGGGCGAAGGCCAGCGGCCGTTGCGCTGGAGATGATTGTCCGTCAGCCCGTGCACCTCGGTCGCCGCGGGCGGCACCGGTATGCCCGGATTCACCAGCCACCGGGTGGCCCGGACCCGTCCGCCCGCAGCGTCCTGGACGACGACGGCGGCCGACACTATCCGGTCCTGCTCGACGTCAACTCCCGTGGTTTCCGTGTCGAATGCGGCCAGGGGCCCCTCGTACCAGAGCGTCATACCCCGAACTCCTCGTGCGTGCCCGGCAGATGGCGTGATCCCCCTGCCCGAAACGGTGATACCCGCGCCGTTTGCACCGTACGCAGCGCGGTGACAACACAGGTGAGGGGCCGTCGAACTGACACCCCGTCGTCGGCCTGGAAGGCATGAGGAGCCATGGCGCTCGCGCAGCCCGAACCTGGGGGGCTGCTGCCCCAGCAGATCGCACCGCTGCGGGGCGCACTCGCCACCACCGCCTGCATGGAGACCCTCCAAGTGGGCTACCTCCACGCGGTCGCGGCCGCGGCCGGGTGCTCGCTCTCCCAGCCCTTTCCGGACAACGGCATCGACTGGCACGTCAGCCACAGCGCCCCCGGGCACACCGTGGACGACGAAGTCACCATCAAGGTGCAGCTCAAGTGCACGTACCAGCTCGCGCCGAGTCCGCCGGGGCCGACCTTCTCCTTCACCCTCGACAACGACCACCTGGTGAAGCTGGCCCGCACGCCCGTCTCGGTGCACAAGATCCTGGTCGTGATGATCGTCCCCAGGACCCGGGAGGACTGGCTGCGCGCCGGCCACGACCGGCTCGACCTGCGGCACTGCTGCTACTGGACCAACCTCGCGGGCCACCCGGTCACCGGCAGGCGCCGCACCACCGTGCGCATACCCACCAACCGGATATTCGACGACCGGGCGCTCTGCGAGATCATGACCCGGGTCGGGGCGGGAGGAAGACCCTGATGCACCGGCCGACCGACGAGCCCATGCGGCCGCACCCCACGAGCCCCAACGCCCCTCCGGCCGTGGGCGGTCCCCTCGACCCCGCCCAGGTCGACCCCCGCGTCCTCGGCGCCCTGCTGGACCGGCACGGGTGGCGCCGCCGCGGTGGCGCCCCCGGACGCTACAGCCGCTGGACCCCGCCGGGCCCCGGCGCCGGTGCCACGAGCCTCCTCGTCCCCGAGAGCAGTGCCTTCCCCGACTGCGAGGACCTCATCGGCGAGGCCCTCACCGCGCTCTCCCGCTGCGCCGCGCCCTCCGCGCGCGAGGTCCTCGTGGGCCTGACCGTGCCCAGCGACGAGGTCCGCTGGTGGCGGGACGTTCCCCAGGGCCCGTCCGGCACCGTCTCCTGGACCGTGCAGGAGCAGCTGCGCTCCGCCGCCCGGCAGGTCCTCCTCGCCGGCGCCCTCGCGGTGCGCGGCCGCACCGGCTACCACGGCGCCCGGCACCGCCGGCAGGCCCAGGCCTCACTGGAGGGCGTCCTGGTCGGCAACGTCCAGGGCGGGCGCGGGCTCACCGCCTTCGTGCCGGTCGACCCCGGCAGGGCGGTCACCGCACGTCTCCACCACGCGCTGCACGCCGCCCGCGAGGCCGTCGACTACCAGCGGGCGACCGGCAGGTCCGACGCGTTCGACTCGGCGGTCGAGGCGGGCGTGAGCCGGGAGCTGACCGAGGCGCTCATCTCCCTCGTACGCGGTGCCGAAGGGGCCCGGATCGCTCTGGCGTGGGCGCCCGCCGCCGGCGTACCGGAGGGGTGCGCGGCCCGGCCCGAGCCGGTCGAGTTCTCGCCGGGCGACCTGCCCGCGCTGCGGGAGGCGGGCACCCGCTACCTCCAGGACGAGCCGTCCGTGCCGGTGCGCATCACCGGGACGGTCGTCAGGATGCGCCGGTCGGGGCCGCGCGGGGCGGGCACGGTACGGCTGCGGGTGCTGGCCGGGGCCGAGGTGCCGCACGTACGGGTGGCGCTGGACGAGGAGTCGTACCGCACGGCCGGTCACGCGCACCTGGTCGGGCTGCCCGTCCGGGTGGTGGGCCGGCTGGAGAGCCGGGGCGGCTTCCGGCGGCTGACGGATGCCTCCGGGGTCGTACCCGTGCAGGTCGACGAGGCGGAGCGGGACCGGTTGATGAAGTCCCTCCACGAGAACCTGGGCTTCTTCGGGGAGGCGGGCGGGCCGGGCGACTGAGCACCGGAGAAGGGCAAACCGTTTCGCGGGCGGGCCGGGCGGCTCGGTACCATGACGTATTGCGCCTGCCATGCGTTATGGAGGCGCTTCCCCTTCAGTCAGGAGAGACCGGTGTCAGACGTCCGTGTGATCATCCAACGCGATTCCGAGCGGGAAGAGCGCGTGGTGACGACGGGCACTACGGCTGCCGACCTCTTCGCCGGCGAGCGCACCGTCGTGGCCGCCCGGGTCGCGGGCGAGCTGAAGGACCTCAGCCACGAGATCGAGGACGGCGCGACCGTCGAGCCGGTCGAGATCTCCTCCGAGGACGGCCTGAACATCCTCCGGCACTCCACCGCGCACGTCATGGCGCAGGCCGTGCAGGAGTTGTTCCCCGAGGCGAAGCTGGGCATCGGCCCGCCGGTCAAGGACGGCTTCTACTACGACTTCGACGTCGAGCGCCCCTTCACTCCCGATGACCTGAAGGCCATCGAGAAGAAGATGCAGGAGATCCAGAAGCGCGGCCAGCGCTTCTCCCGCCGGGTGGTCAGCGACGAGGCCGCCCGCGAGGAGTTGTCGGGCGAGCCGTACAAGCTGGAGCTCATCGGCATCAAGGGCTCCGCGTCCAGCGACGACGGCGCGGACGTCGAGGTGGGCGGCGGCGAGCTGACCATCTACGACAACCTCGACGCCAAGACCGGCGAGCTGTGCTGGAAGGACCTCTGCCGGGGCCCGCACCTGCCCACCACCCGGAACATCCCGGCGTTCAAGCTGATGCGGAACGCGGCGGCGTACTGGCGCGGCAGTGAGAAGAACCCGATGCTCCAGCGCATCTACGGCACCGCGTGGCCGTCCAAGGACGAGCTCAAGGCCCACCTGGACTTCCTCGCCGAGGCCGAGAAGCGCGACCACCGCCGCCTGGGCACCGAGCTGGACCTGTTCTCCATCCCGGACCAGATCGGCTCCGGCCTCGCCGTCTTCCACCCCCGGGGCGGCATCATCCGCCGGGTCATGGAGGACTACTCGCGCAAGCGCCACGAGGAGGAGGGGTACGAGTTCGTCTACACCCCGCACGCCACCAAGGGCCGCCTCTTCGAGACCTCCGGTCACCTCGACTGGTACGCCGAGGGCATGTACCCGCCCATGCAGCTCGACGAGGGCGTGGACTACTACCTCAAGCCCATGAACTGCCCGATGCACAACCTGATCTTCGACGCGCGCGGCCGGTCCTACCGCGAGCTGCCGCTGCGTCTGTTCGAGTTCGGGACGGTGTACCGGTACGAGAAGTCCGGCGTCGTGCACGGCCTGACCCGCGCCCGTGGCTTCACCCAGGACGACGCGCACATCTACTGCACCAAGGAGCAGATGGCGGAGGAGCTCGACAAGACGCTCACCTTCGTCCTGAACCTGCTGCGCGACTACGGCCTGACCGACTTCTACCTGGAGCTGTCCACCAAGGACCCGGAGAAGTTCGTCGGCTCGGACGAGATCTGGGAGGAGGCCACCGAGACCCTGCGGCAGGTGGCCGAGAAGCAGGGCCTGCCCCTGACCCCGGACCCGGGCGGCGCGGCCTTCTACGGCCCCAAGATCTCCGTCCAGGCGAAGGACGCCATCGGCCGTACCTGGCAGATGTCGACCGTGCAGCTCGACTTCAACCTGCCGGAGCGGTTCAACCTGGAGTACACCGCGCCGGACGGCTCCCGCCAGAGGCCGGTCATGATCCACCGTGCCCTGTTCGGCTCGATCGAGCGCTTCTTCGCGGTGCTGCTGGAGCACTACGCGGGCGCCATGCCGCCCTGGCTCGCCCCGGTGCAGGCGGTCGGCATCCCGATCGGTGACGCGCACGTCGACTACCTCCAGGAGTTCGCCGCCGAGGCGAAGAAGAAGGGCCTGCGGGTAGAGGTGGACGCGTCCTCGGACCGGATGCAGAAGAAGATCCGCAACCACCAGAAGCTGAAGGTCCCGTTCATGGTCATCGTCGGTGACGACGACATGAACGCGGGCACGGTCTCCTTCCGCTACCGCGACGGTTCACAGGAGAACGGCATTCCGCGCGACGAGGCGCTGGCGAAGATCGCCGACGTCGTGGAGCGCCGCGTACAGGTGTGATGCGCTCGCCCAGGGGCGGTCCCGGACACCGGGGCCGCCCCTCGGCGGTTCCCGCTCCAGTGGCGGCGAATATGCTGGCACCCATGACGACTGAGCCGGAGCAGCAGATCGGAGTCGGGACGCCTGACGCGTTCCAGCGCCTGTGGACGCCCCACCGGATGGCGTACATCCAGGGGGAGAACAAGCCGACCGGCCCCGGCGCCGACGACGGCTGTCCGTTCTGCACCATCCCGGCCAAGTCCGACGAGGACGGTCTGATCATCGCCCGGGGCGAGACGGTGTACGCCGTGCTCAACCTGTACCCGTACAACGGCGGGCACCTCATGGTCGTCCCGTTCCGGCACGTCGCCGACTACACGGAGCTGGACGGCGCCGAGACGGCCGAGCTGGCGCTGCTGACCAAGCAGGCGATGACGGCGCTGCGGGCCGCGTCGGGGGCGCACGGCTTCAACATCGGCATGAACCAGGGCACGTCCGCCGGCGCCGGGATCGCCGCCCACCTGCACCAGCACATCGTGCCGCGCTGGGGCGGCGACACCAATTTCATGCCGGTCGTCGGTCACACCAAGGTGCTGCCGCAGCTCCTCGGCGACACGCGACGGATGCTGGCCGAGGCCTGGCCCGCCGCTTAGTCACGCGTCGTAGGTGTCGGCCTTCTTAGGCATCGGGTCCTGCACGAAGCCGCTGAGCACCATCGACCGGTTGGTGAAGCGCTCGGTGTCCACGCCGTGCTCGTCGAGCATCTTGATGGTCGCGGTGTGCACCGCGCGCATGACCGGAGTGGCCGCGCGGATGGCGTCGTCGGCCATGAAGCGGTGGCGCCACGGCTGGGAGGCCCAGGCATGCCGCAGGCCGAAGGGCTCGGGCAGGACCAGCTTGCCGCCGAGGAAGTCGAGGACCGGAGGGAACCAGGTCAGGGGCGCGCGGACCGCGAGTCGTACCACCTCGTCGTTGTCGATCAGCGGCAGCAGGATCTCCCTGGTCTCCCAGAAGCGGATGGTCTTGGAGACGGTCTTCTTCTTGGGCTCCGGCTTCGTCGTGAAGAGGCCGTGCACGGGGCCGAGGGCGTGGCCGGTGACCTCGATGCGGAGCGTGTGCAGGAGCGCCGTGACGGTGACCATCATGGTGAGGACCAGCTGGCCGTCCCACAGGACGAACTGCACGCCCAGGTAGTGGCGGTTGCCCTTGCCGAACTGGTTCTCGTTGCAGATGCGCTGTATCTCGTGCGGCTTGACCTGGTACGCCACGATGTCCTCGCCCTCGGGGCGCGCGACCTCCTTCGCCCCCTCTCCGACGGGCGTGACGATCCAGTGGTTGACGGACGGGGTGGGGAACCCGGTCTTGAGGGTGCCGCGTTCCAGCAGTTTGAGCTCGTCGTGGATGGGGCGGATCACGTCCCAGGTGCGGAAGGCGTGGATCTCCTTGCCCTCCTTCGGGACGAGCTCCTCGGCGAGGTGCCAGCTGCCCCAGCGGGTGCCCATGCCGAGGATGCCCTTGGGGCCGGCGTAGAAGACGACGTTGGAGCGCTGCTCGGCGGTCAGTTTCTCCAGCTGCTGGCGCAGCTCCTCGGCGGCGGTCTCGTCGGGCCCGTGCGGTACGGCTTCGGGGATCTTGGGGCCGATGCCGCCACCGCCGCTGAGCAGGGAGTCCCAGCGGGCGCGCAGGTCCTTCGCGGTCGATTCACAGATCCGTTTGGCCAGGAACCAGCCGATCACCGGGGCGATGAACATCGCGCGGAGGTAGAGCGCCGGAAGTCCGGTGAAGGGCAGCCGGAAGAGGAAGAGGAGGGCGAGGATGCCGACCCCGACGAGCAGGAGGGTGCCCATCGCCCCGGAGCGCTTGCCGGAAGCGCCGCCGGCCAGGGTGCGGCGCAGCTGGAAGACGGTCAGCCACACCAGCGTGCCGGGCAGGAACAGCACGCCGAAGACCAGGGTGATGAGGGTGAGCCGCTTGTCGCGCTGCTTGCGGATGTTGGTGGCGGCCAGGCAGTGCTCGACGACCGGCTGGGGTTCGGTGCCGAAGGACTGGATGAGCGGTTTGCGGGCGCCGCCGAGCATCCGGACCTGCACGGCACGGGAGAACGCCTCGCCGAGGGTCGGTTTGAAGAGTGAGAACTTGCCCTTGGTGACGGTCGACTCGTGCCATTCGTTGTTGGCCTTGAGGATCTCCTCGACATCGACGTTCTCCCGGTACGCGGCAGAGGCCAGCGCGTGCGTCGCCACGGTCTGCCCGGCCGAGCCCTGGAGCGGGATCTGTGCTCCGGGGCTGAAACTGTCCATTGTCACTTCGCCGCCCCCATCGCCGCGTGTGTCCGCACTGCGGTCTGTTCCCAACCCCTTCGCCCCGCACACCTGCTGAGCTGGGCACTACAGCCTATCGAGGCCGTCGGCCGAGCGTCGGGGGACCGGCAGAATGCCGCCCGCCGCAACGGAGTTGGGCGGGCGGCGCGGTCAACGGCGGTCAGCTCTCGGTGCGTTCGCGGATCTTCTCGGCGACCTGCGGCGGCATCGCCTCGTGGCGGGCGTAGGCGCGGTCGAACCGGCCCGTGCCGTGGGAGATGGAGCGGAGGTCGACGGCGTACCGTCCGATCTCGATCTCGGGTACGTCGGCCCGTACGAGCGTCCGTCCCTGCCCCGCCTGCTCGGTGCCGATGACGCGTCCGCGCCGGCCCGACAGGTCGCTCATCACCGGGCCGACGTACTCGTCCGGCACGAGGACCTGGACCTCGGCGACCGGTTCCAGGAGGTTGATGCGGGCGTCGGCCGCCGCCTCCCGCAGCGCCAGGGCGCCGGCCGTCTGGAAGGCCGCGTCGGAGGAGTCGACCGAGTGCGCCTTGCCGTCGAGCAGGGTGACGCGCACGTCGACGAGCGGGTAACCCGCGGCGACGCCCTTGGCGGCCTGGCCGCGTACGCCCTTCTCCACGGACGGGATGAACTGGCGCGGCACGGCTCCGCCGACGACCTTGTCGACGAACTCGATGCCCGAACCGGGCGGCAGCGGCTCCACCTCGATCTCGCAGATGGCGTACTGCCCGTGACCGCCGGACTGCTTGACGTGCCGTCCGCGCCCCGAGGCCCGGTCGCCGAAGGTCTCGCGCAGCGACACCTTGTGCGGGACGACGTCGACCTGGACGCCGTAGCGGTTGCGCAGCCGCTCCAGCGCGACGTCCTTGTGCGCCTCGCCCAGGCACCACAGGACGACCTGGTGGGTGTCCTGGTTCTGTTCGAGGCGCATCGTCGGGTCCTCGGCGACGAGCCGGGAGAGCCCCTGGGACAGCTTGTCCTCGTCCGCCTTGCTGTGCGCCTGGATGGCCAGCGGCAGGAGCGGGTCCGGCATGGTCCAGGGCTCCATCAGGAGCGGGTCGTCCTTGGCGGAGAGCGTGTCGCCGGTCTCGGCGCGGGACAGCTTGGCGACGCAGGCCAGGTCGCCGGCGATGCAGCGGTTCAGCTGCCGCTGCTGCTTGCCGAACGGCGCGGAGAGCGCGCCGATCCGTTCGTCGACGTCGTGGTCCTCGTGGCCCCGGTCGGCGAGGCCGTGTCCGGAGACGTGGACGGTCTCGTCGGGGCGCAGGGTGCCGGAGAAGACCCGTACCAGCGAGATCCGGCCGACGTACGGGTCGGAGGAGGTCTTGACGACCTCGGCGACCAGCGGCCCGTCCGGGTCACAGGTGATCCGGGGCCGTGGCTTGCCGTCGGGGGTGGTGACGGCGGGCGCCTCGCGCTCCAGGGGCGTGGGGAAGCCGCGGGTGATCAGCTCCAGCAGCTCCACGGTGCCCAGGCCCTGCTTCCCGCCGGGTGCGGCGGGCGCGGCGGCGAGGACCGGGTGGAAGGTGCCGCGTGCGACGGCCTTCTCCAGGTCGTCGATGAGGGTCTTGAGGTCGATCTCCTCACCGCCGAGGTAGCGGTCCATGAGGGACTCGTCCTCGCTCTCGGCGATGATCCCTTCGATGAGGCGGTTGCGGGCCTCCGCGATGAGCGGGAGCTGGGCCTCGTCGGGCGGGTTCTCCTTCCGTTCGCCGGAGGAGTAGTCGAAGATCTTCTGGGTGAGCAGTCCGACGAGTCCGGTCGCGGGTGCGTGCCCGTCGGGCGTCTGCGGACCCAGGACGGGGACGTAGAGCGGCAGGATGGCGTCGGGGTCGTCACCGCCGAAGATCCGTGCGAGGATGCGGGTCAGCTCGTCGAAGTCGACGCGCGCGGTGTCGAGGTGCGTGATGACGATGGCGCGGGGCATGCCGACCGCGGCGCACTCCTCCCACACCATGCGGCAGGAGCCGGCGATCGCGTCGGCCTCCTGCGCGGCCGAGACGACGAAGAGAGCCGCGTCCGCGGCACGCAGACCGGCCCTCAGCTCCCCGACGAAGTCGGCGTATCCCGGAGTGTCCAGGACGTTGATCTTGTACCCGTCCCATTCCAGGGGGACGAGGGAGAGCTGTACGGAACGTTGCTGGCGGTGTTCGATCTCGTCGTAGTCGGAGACCGTGCCGCCCTCCTCGACCCGGCCCGCCCGGTTGACCGCTCCGGCGGTCAGCGCGAGGGCCTCGACCAGGGTCGTCTTGCCGGATCCGCTGTGGCCGACCAGCACCACGTTCCGTACCGATGAGGGCTGGTCGGCCGTTACTGCCCTGCCGGCGGCTCCGGGGTGTGCGTTCGCCTTGTCGCCCATGATTCTTCCTCCCGATCGCGAGTGCACGAGGTGCACGGTGGAGGTGGGGGCGCGGGCGCGGGGGAGCCTCCTTGGGCAGCTCCGGCGGTGCCCGCGGTCGTCTTTCGAGCTTTCCACTCAGGCCAGGTTGCGTCCATACGTCCGACACCGCGACGGGAGCAGGGTGCCCGGGGGTGGCGGGTGCCCCTGCCTGGCTACGATGGGCCAGCCGGTGGCCGTAGGGGCCGCGCGGCCCACCGACCCCTCGGGAAGGCCATGCTGAACAAGTACGCGCGTGCATTTTTCACGCGTGTTCTCACACCGTTCGCCGCGTTTCTGCTGCGCCGCGGGGTCAGCCCCGACGCCGTCACGCTCATCGGCACGGCCGGCGTGGTGGCGGGCGCGCTGGTCTTCTTCCCGCGGGGGGAGTTCTTCTGGGGCACGATCGTCATCACCCTGTTCGTCTTCTCGGACCTGGTGGACGGCAACATGGCCCGCCAGGCCGGGATCTCCAGCCGCTGGGGCGCCTTCCTGGACTCGACCCTCGACCGGGTCGCCGACGGGGCGATCTTCGGCGGCTTCGCGCTGTGGTACGCGGGCAAGGGCGACGACAATGTGCTGTGTGCCGTGTCCATCTTCTGCCTGGCGAGCGGCCAGGTGGTGTCGTACACCAAGGCGCGCGGCGAGTCGATCGGCCTGCCGGTCGCGGTCAACGGGCTGGTCGAGCGGGCGGAACGGCTCGTGGTGTCGCTGGTTGCGGCCGGTCTCGCCGGGCTGCACGGGTTCGGTGTGCCGGGCATCCAGGTGCTGCTCCCGATCGCGCTGTGGGTGGTGGCCGTGGGCAGTGCGGTGACGCTGGGACAGCGGGTGGTGACGGTACGACGCGAGGCGGCGGAGGCGGACGCGGCCGGTGCGGCCGGGTCTTCGGGCGGTTCCGGGTCTTCCGGCCCGAGGGGGAGTGAGGCGACATGAGTGCGGTGGGTGAGCGGCTGACCGACGCGCTGTACGGGCTCGGCTGGACCGCGGTGAAGAAGCTGCCCGAGCCGGTGGCGGCCGGGCTCGGCCGGCGTATCGCGGACACGGCCTGGAAGCGGCGCGGCCAGGGGGTGCTGCGCCTGGAGGCCAACCTCGCACGCGTGGTGCCGGACGCCTCCCCGGAACGGCTGGCGGAACTGTCGAAGGCCGGGATGCGCTCGTACATGCGCTACTGGATGGAGTCGTTCCGGCTGCCGACGTGGAGCGCGGAGCGCGTCAAGGACGCGGTGGACATCGAGGACGTGCACTACCTGACGGACGGCCTGGCCGCCGGCAAGGGCGTGATCGTGGCGCTGCCGCACCTGGCCAACTGGGACCTCGCGGGCGTGTGGGCCACGCGCGCGCTGGGCGTGCCGTTCACGACGGTCGCCGAGCGGCTGAAGCCGGAGACGCTGTACGACCGGTTCGTGGCGTACCGGGAGACGCTGGGCATGGAGGTCCTGCCGCACACCGGTGGCTCCGCGTTCGGGACGCTGGCGCGGCGGCTGCGGGCGGGCGGGCTGGTGTGCCTGGTCGCGGACCGGGACCTGTCGGCGTCGGGCGTCGAGGTGAAGTTCTTCGGCGAGACGGCACGGATGCCGGCCGGCCCGGCGATGCTGGCCCAGCACACGGGCGCGCTGCTGCTGCCCGTGACGCTGTGGTACGACGACACGTCGACCATGAAGGGGCGGATGTACCCACCGGTGGACGTGCCGCGGACCGGGACGCGCGCGGAGAAGGCGGCCGTCATGACGCAGGCGCTGGCCGACGCCTTCGCCACCGGGATCGCCGACCACCCCGAGGACTGGCACATGCTTCAGCGGCTCTGGCTCGCCGACCTGGACCCCGCGAAGGGACCCGGCGCGTGAGGATCGGCATCGTCTGCCCGTACTCCTGGGACGTGCCCGGCGGCGTCCAGTTCCACATCCGGGACCTGGCCGAGCACCTGATCCGCCTCGGCCACGAGGTGTCCGTACTGGCCCCGGCCGACGACGAGACGCCACTGCCGCCGTACGTCGTCTCTGCGGGGCGCGCGGTTCCCGTGCCGTACAACGGCTCGGTGGCCCGGCTGAACTTCGGGTTCCTGTCGGCGGCGCGGGTGCGGCGGTGGCTGCACGACGGCACGTTCGACGTGATCCACATCCACGAGCCGGCGTCGCCGTCGCTGGGGCTGCTGTCCTGCTGGGCGGCCCAGGGCCCGATCGTGGCCACGTTCCACACCTCGAACCCGCGGTCGCGGGCGATGATCGCCGCGTACCCGATCCTCCAGCCCGCGCTGGAGAAGATCAGCGCGCGGATCGCGGTCAGCGAGTACGCACGCCGGACACTCGTCGAGCACCTGGGCGGCGACGCGGTCGTCATCCCCAACGGCGTGGACGTCGATTTCTTCGCCAAGGCCGAGCCGAAGGCGGAGTGGCAGGGGAACACGATCGGGTTCATCGGCCGGATCGACGAGCCGCGCAAGGGCCTTCCCGTGCTGATGAAGGCCTTCCCGAAGATCCTCGCCGCCTGCCCCGACACCCGGCTGCTGGTCGCGGGCCGGGGCGACGAGGAGGAGGCGGTCGCCTCGCTTCCGGCCGACATGCGCCGGCGCGTGGAGTTCCTCGGCATGGTCAGCGACGAGGACAAGGCGCGGCTGCTGCGCAGCGTGGACGTGTACGTGGCGCCCAACACCGGTGGCGAGAGCTTCGGCATCATCCTGGTCGAGGCCATGTCTGCGGGTGCGCCGGTGCTGGCCAGCGACCTGGACGCGTTCGCCCAGGTGCTGGACCAGGGCGCGGCGGGCGAGCTGTTCGCCAACGAGGACGCCGACGCCCTGGCGAAGACGGCGATCCGCCTGCTCGGCGACGCGGAACGGCGCCAGGAGCTGCGGGAGCGGGGGAGCGCCCACGTCCGCCGGTTCGACTGGTCGACGGTCGGCGCGGACATCCTGGCGGTGTACGAGACGGTGACGGACGGCGCGGCGTCGGTGGCGACGGACGAGCGGCTCGGACTGCGGGCCCGGTGGGGGCTGGCGCGGGACTGAGGCGGCCGGAGTCGCACTGAGGCGGGGCGGTGGGGGGGTGCGGTCCACCTCCAGCTGCCTGGCCGGTGCGGACCTTCGGACTGACGGGGCCGGGTTCGGGACTGACGGGGGCCCGAGCCGGACTGACGGGGCGGGGCTCGGATTGACGTGCGGCGGGTTCGGACTGACCGTGGGGCGTTCCGACTGACCGTGGGGTGGGCTGGGACTGACGCAGGGGTGGCCCCGTGGCACCGGGGCGCGACGGCCCCGGCACCGGCGCCAGGGGCCCCGCGGCACTGGGGCGGGCGGGCCGTTGCCGTCCTGGCCGGAACGGATCACCGCCTTCGCACCGCGGCGCGTGCCGTTCGCGTACGACCGGTCGGTGGGGGAGGGGACGCGCCGGCGCCCGGGTAGCCTTTCGGCCCGTGATCGAAACCCTCATCTGGATCGTCGTCGGCCTGGTCGCGATCGGCCTGTACCTGAGCTGGACCGCCGGGCGGCTCGACCGGCTGCACGCCCGGATCGACGCCGCCCGCGCCGCGCTCGACGCGCAGTTGCTGCGCCGGGCCTCGGTCGCCCAGGAGCTGGCCACCTCGGGCGTGCTCGACCCGGCGGCGTCGATCGTGCTGTACGAGGCGGCGCACGCGGCCCGGCAGGCCGAGGAGGAGCAGCGGGAGGTCGCCGAGAGCGAGCTGAGCCAGGCGCTGCGGGCGGTGTTCGGCGAGCCCGAACAGGTGGAGGCCGTCAAGGAGGCCCCGGGCGGTGAGCAGGCGGCCGGGGAGCTCGCGGCCGCGGTGCGCCGGGTGCCGATGGCCCGACGGTTCCACAACGACGCCGTACGGGCGGCCAGGGCGCTGCGCCGGCACCGCACGGTGCGCTGGTTCCGCCTGGCGGGGCACGCCCCGTTCCCGCTGGCGTTCGAAATGGACGACGAGCCACCGACGGCCCTGGCGGACCGGCCGGGAAGCGGCTGACCTCCGGAAAACGAGCCACCGGGTCATCATTGGCCCTTGATGTGGACTGGGTGGCCCGGGTTTCCTCGGTGTAGTTGAAACCGCCCCGTTTCTTGAGTGAGGTCATCCGTGTCCACCATCAACACCCCGCAGTCCCCCGAGACCGGCACCGCCCGCGTCAAGCGCGGCATGGCCGAGCAGCTCAAGGGCGGCGTGATCATGGACGTGGTCAACGCCGAGCAGGCCAAGATCGCCGAGGATGCCGGCGCCGTCGCCGTCATGGCCCTGGAGCGCGTCCCGGCCGACATCCGCAAGGACGGCGGCGTGGCCCGGATGTCCGACCCGAACATGATCGAGGAGATCATCGACGCGGTCTCCATCCCGGTCATGGCCAAGTCCCGCATCGGTCACTTCGTCGAGGCGCAGGTCCTGCAGTCCCTCGGCGTCGACTACATCGACGAGTCCGAGGTCCTCACCCCGGCCGACGAGGTCAACCACTCCGACAAGTGGGCCTTCACCACCCCCTTCGTCTGTGGCGCCACCAACCTGGGCGAGGCCCTGCGCCGCATAGCCGAGGGCGCGGCCATGATCCGCTCCAAGGGTGAGGCCGGCACCGGCAACGTCGTCGAGGCCGTCCGCCACCTGCGCCAGATCAAGAACGAGATCGCCAAGCTGCGCGGCTTCGACAACAACGAGCTGTACGCCGCCGCCAAGGAGCTGCGCGCCCCCTACGAGCTCGTCAAGGAGGTCAGCGAGCTCGGCAAGCTGCCGGTCGTGCTGTTCTCCGCCGGTGGCGTGGCCACCCCGGCCGACGCCGCGCTGATGCGGCAGCTCGGCGCCGAGGGCGTCTTCGTCGGCTCGGGCATCTTCAAGTCCGGCGACCCGGCCAAGCGCGCCGCCGCCATCGTGAAGGCCACCACCTTCTACGACGACCCGAAGATCATCGCGGACGCCTCCCGCAACCTGGGCGAGGCCATGGTCGGCATCAACTGCGACACCCTCCCCGAGGCCGAGCGCTACGCGAACCGGGGCTGGTAATGACCACTCCGCTCATCGGTGTCCTGGCTCTCCAGGGCGATGTACGTGAGCACCTGATCGCCCTGGCCGCGGCGGACGCCGTGGCCAGGCCGGTCCGGCGCCCCGAGGAACTCGCCGAGGTCGACGGCCTGGTCATCCCCGGCGGCGAGTCCACCACCATCTCCAAGCTGGCCGAGCTGTTCGGCCTCATGGAGCCGCTGCGCGAGCGCATCAAGGCGGGCATGCCCGTCTACGGCACGTGCGCCGGTCTGATCATGCTCGCCGACAAGATCCTCGACCCGCGCTCGGGCCAGGAGACGCTCGGCGGTATCGACATGATCGTCCGCCGCAACGCCTTCGGGCGCCAGAACGAGTCCTTCGAGGCGGCCGTCGAGGTCGCCGGCATCGACGGCGGCCCCGTCGAGGGCGTCTTCATCCGGGCGCCCTGGGTCGAGTCGGTCGGTGCCCAGGCCGAGGTCGTCGCCGAGCACGACGGCCACATCGTCGCCGTACGGCAGGGCAATGCCCTCGCCACGTCGTTCCACCCGGAACTGACGGGCGACCACCGGGTGCACGCCCTGTTCGTCGACATGGTGCGCGCAGCGGTCTGACCCGATCCCGGTAGGATCTCTGGGGTTCGTTCAGAAATTGGTTACGCGAAGGAGACAGGCAGATGTCCGGCCACTCTAAATGGGCTACGACGAAGCACAAGAAGGCCGTGATCGATGCCAAGCGCGGCAAGCTCTTCGCGAAGCTGATCAAGAACATCGAGGTCGCGGCCCGCACCGGTGGCGGTGACCCGGACGGTAACCCCACGCTCTACGACGCCATCCAGAAGGCGAAGAAGAGCTCGGTCCCGAACAAGAACATCGACTCCGCGGTCAAGCGCGGCGCCGGCCTGGAGGCCGGTGGCGCCGACTACGAGACGATCATGTACGAGGGTTACGGCCCGAACGGTGTCGCGGTGCTCATCGAGTGCCTCACCGACAACCGCAACCGCGCCGCCTCCGACGTACGCGTCGCCATGACCCGCAACGGCGGCTCGATGGCCGACCCGGGCTCGGTGTCGTACCTGTTCAACCGCAAGGGCGTCGTCATCGTCCCCAAGGGCGAGCTGACCGAGGACGACGTGCTCGGCGCGGTCCTGGACGCGGGCGCCGAGGAGGTCAACGACCTCGGCGAGAGCTTCGAGGTCATCAGCGAGGCCACCGACCTGGTCGCGGTCCGCACCGCCCTCCAGGAGGCCGGCATCGACTACGACTCGGCCGACGCCAACTTCGTCCCGACCATGCAGGTCGAGCTGGACGAGGAGGGCGCGCGCAAGATCTTCAAGCTGATCGACGCGCTGGAGGACAGCGACGACGTGCAGAACGTCTTCGCCAACTTCGACGTCTCCGACGACGTCATGGCGAAGGTCGACGCCTGACCCACGCACGAACGCGACGGGCCGACGGGAACACACCCCGTCGGCCCGTCGCGTCGTTGTCAGTGCCACCCGATAGCCTGCACAAACAGCTGAGCGAAGAAGGGGTGGCGGCGTGCGCGTTCTCGGGGTGGACCCGGGTCTGACCCGGTGCGGCGTCGGCGTCGTCGAAGGCGTTGCCGGGCGCCCGTTGACCATGCTCGGCGTAGGTGTGGTCCGTACGCCCGCCGACGCGGAGACGGGGCACCGCCTCGTCGCCATCGAGCGCGGCATAGAGGAATGGCTGGACGAGCACCGCCCCGAACTGGTCGCCGTGGAGCGGGTGTTCAGCCAGCACAATGTCCGTACGGTGATGGGCACCGCCCAAGCCAGCGCCGTTGCCATCCTGTGCGCCTCCCGCCGCGGCATCCCCGTCGCCCTGCACACACCGAGCGAGGTCAAGGCCGCCGTCACCGGCAGCGGCCGCGCCGACAAGGCCCAGGTCGGCGCCATGGTCACCCGGCTGCTCCGGCTCGACGCCCCGCCCAGGCCGGCTGACGCCGCCGACGCCCTCGCCCTCGCCATCTGCCACATCTGGCGGGCCCCCGCCACCAACCGCCTCCAGCAGGCGGTCGCCGCACACCACGCAAGGAAAGGCCACCTCGCATGATCGCCTTTGTCTCCGGCCCGGTCGCCGCCCTCGCCCCGACCACGGCCGTGATCGAGGTCGGCGGCATCGGCATGGCCGTCCAGTGCACCCCGAACACCCTGTCCGGGCTGAGGGTGGGTCAGGAGGCCAAGCTCGCCACGTCGTTGGTGGTACGGGAGGACTCGCTGACGCTGTACGGCTTCGCCGACGACGACGAGCGGCAGGTCTTCGAGCTGCTCCAGACCGCCAGCGGCGTCGGCCCGCGCCTCGCCCAGGCCATGCTCGCCGTGCACACCCCGGACGCGCTGCGCGTCGCGGTGGCGTCCGGCGACGAGAAGGCGCTCACGGCGGTGCCGGGCATCGGCAAGAAGGGCGCGCAGAAGCTGCTGCTGGAGCTGAAGGACCGGCTCGGCGAGCCGGTCGGCGCCCACATCGGCAGGCAGGGAGCCGGGACGGCGATCACCGCCTCCTGGCGCGACCAGCTGCACGCCGCGCTGATCGGCCTCGGGTACGCCACGCGCGAGGCCGACGAGGCGGTGGCCGCCGTCGCCCCGCAGGCCGAGGCGGCGGGCGGCGCCCCGCAGATCGGCCAGCTCCTCAAGGCCGCCCTCCAGACGCTGAACCGCACCCGATGACGGCCCGGACCCCCGAGGCCGGGCGCCCCGGCACCGGCTCGGTCCACCCGGGCGCGGGGCGCCGGACCCACCGCCCGGCGGCCGCCCGCCCGGGCCGCCCGGCCCACCCCCGCCTGACCCCGGGGTGGAGGCCGCCGACCGGAAGCC